>DATKQS010000001.1 GCA_035532555.1 Thermoplasmata archaeon
ACTATCTCACGCCGATCGAGTACGAGAAGAAGAAACAGGAGGAAGCGAAAGCATGAACGACGAGAGAGACCGAGCAAGGGAAGGGCTCCCTCCCCCCACCGCCCCCTACCTACCTGTACAAACCGGGAGGGTACACGTCACTACCCAACACGCATCCGGGATACCTCTCCCAAGAGGAGTTCGAGCGGAACGAGATGCTCCTTCAATCGAACTGTCCTCGGCAACCCCAACGGTCCCGGGGGCCTGCACGCGAGGGACCGGCGCTGCTCCAGGGCTTGATCATCTGCGGGCTCTGCGGTCGCTTCATGACGATCAATTATCAGAGGCCCTCTCGTGGCCTCGTCCCGATCTACACTTGCGACGCGGAGCACATCGAGCGAGGAAGACCCGTCTATCAACGAACCAACGGGGAAGCTATTGATGCGGCCGTGGGAAATCTTCTGGTAGAGATAGTGACTCCCGCGGCCGTGGCCGCCGCGGTTGAGGTCCAGCGCGAGCTGCAGGTCCGGGAGGATGTCGCGAACCGTCTTCGGCGACAGTCGGTGGACCGAGCGCGCTACGAGACCGATCTGGCCCATCGGCGCTACCTTCTCGTCGATCCGGAGAACCGCCTGGTGGCCTCCACCTTGGAGAAGGTGTGGAACGAGAAGCTCCAGGCGCTTTCCCGCGTCGAAGCGGATTGCGAGGCGGCTGGGGCCAGTGCGAAGTCCGAGATGACTCGGGAGCAACAGACGGCTCTTCAGGCTCTGCCCAAGGGCTTCGCAGCGCTCTGGCGGGACCCCCGCACTCCCTATCGGGAAAAGAAACGCATGGCGCGGTTGATCATCGAGGATGTAACCCTGGTCGGTTCACCGAGCCTCCCTATCATGTCGGTGCATGTCCGGTTGAAAGGAGGCGTCACCCGGACTCTCTCGGTCCCGAGGCCCCTCAACCAGAAGGAGCGTATGACGCCCATTGAAATAGTGCGTCAAATCCAGGAGTTGGCACCGAGTCACGGCGATGCCCAGACCGCGCAAGTGCTCAACCAACGTGGACTCCTGACCTCGACTCGAAGACGGTTCACACTGTCCGCCGTGAGGTGGATCCGTGCGGCTCACGGGATCCCGGGGCGTTCCGGTGGGAGGAGCCGCCCCCGAGGAAGAAGTGGTGCCTTCATCGCCACCCCGGTCGCCCCGGGTTGGCCTGGAGTAGTCTGATGCAGTGGGTTGGCTCGTCGCCCATGCGCGGCCTGCCTGTGGGCTCGCGGTGGTGTCGGCGCTCACGGCGCGAGTTCGTCGCGTTCGCGCTTCCGGCGTTAGAGAGCAGACAGCCCTCGACGTCCAAAATGGTCGCCCAGTTTTCCTTTTGTGGTGGTGGCCGCCCCTCGTGTTGACCGGGGCCCACCTCACCGCACTCCAGAAGTACAGGGAACGATCCCGCGGGGCTTGGCATGAGGCGTTCCCCACGATAAGATCCTTCTCCCCGAGATCAGGGAACTCGAACGCCGAGAGTCGCCTGAGGAGCCCATCGACCACCGGCTGGTCGAGGGAAATGGGCCGCCGGGAACGGGCTCGCCATCGATTCCGAGTTCGTCTCAGTACTCTGCCCACGCAGCGTAGAATCGCCGTAGATCAACCGTCTGGAGCCAAGGATGGATCGAACTCTCGGGGATAGAGATATACGGAAACGCACCGTGCTCGGCCTAGGAGATCTTCGTCGAACATGTCTCCTCCGAGCGCTACCCCGTCGACGCCGAAGCCAACGAGGAGAGCACGGCGTTTCCTCGCCAAGGAGTTCGCCTTCGCGAAGCGGAAAACCGAACCCGTGCTTCACCGGCAGCGCTGGCGAAAGTCGGTTCAGCGAGCACCGGAGGCAAAAGGAACGGTGCCCGTCGCGGACCTCGTCGCTCGCCTGCAGGCCGGCCTGAGAACGGAACGGAAAGAGATCCTCGAACCCCTGCTCCATCGGTTGCAGGCGCTCGGCCGGAACTTCACAGAGGGCCGCGAGATCCCCCTCCAGACCGTCGAGGATGGGCTCAACCTCTGGGAGACCTACCTTGAGCGATTGCACGACCTTCACATCAACCAGATTCGTCTCGCGGGTCAGAGCGATGAGCATCCGGACCGCTGCGCACTTCCCCTCATCGAGATCGAGGGCGATCCCAACCGGGGAAAGTATCGCCTCAAGGTGATTCGCGCGGTGTGGAACAGCCACAACTACCAGGTGAACCAATACCGAGGACTCCTCGGCCTCGTCTTGATCGGCGAAGCCCAGGCCGAACTGGCGTGGGAGGGGTTCGAGGAGGATTACGCCCAAACGTGCCTCCCCACCCACTTCACGCCGGAGGCCGCCCGGGAGTGGACCGACACGCTCGATCGAGGCCAGCAGGACGCGCTGGCGCTTCGGGAGAAAGTCCAAGCCTACCTCGACCGGACGGGCCAGTTCGCGGGCCCACCTTCACCGGCATGAACGGGTGCGCCCACTGGGGACCGAGGCATGTCGATCGGACGAACCCGCGGATAGCCGGCAGGTCGTCGGCTCGAATCCGACAGGGCTCATTTCTCGTTGGGGACTCGTTCCTTTTCTAAAGCGCCGTGTGTCGTTAGGATAGCGAAGTCGCGGGTCCCATACCCTTTCGGATCCGGGGAATCGAAAACGGTCAGTCCAGCCGTCGTCTCCGCTTGCCCAACCCCCACCCGATGAATGATCCGGTCGATGGGGACGCGTCCGGAGCTCCGCTGGCTCGTCGGAATGGGGACGCCAAGAGGTGGGTGGTACGAATCCTAGGACGTAGGGCGCCCCGGCTGCGTGGCGGGCGGCGACCCAGGGCGAGGGGTTCGAGGGCGACGGCGCGTTGATGATCAACGAAGGAGCACCGGTAGGGCTGCCGGGCCAGGCGTCTCCCCCGATCCTTCGTTCTTCGGCGAAAGATATGTGAGGCAAGGCGCACTCACGGTCTCGATCGTACGGGGTGAACCTTCCCCGCCTTTCAAGCCTCGTACGGGAGGAGAGCGCATGGGCGGGAGGAAGTATTCGGGCGCCACGTCGCCCACGCAGGTCCCGGCGCCTCTCTCTCGGACCCCAGCGGAGGGGCTCAGCTCCGACGAGGCACAGCGCCGTCTGGGAGTCTTCGGCCCGAACGAGGTTCCGACCGAACGACCCCGCACGCTTCACCGAATCGCCGCGCAGCTGTGGGGGCCGGTCCCTTGGATGCTGGAGGTGGCGTTCGTGCTCGAACTGGCGATCGGCGGCTACCCTTCGGCGGCGATCCTGGCCGGCCTGCTCGTGTTCAATGGCCTGCTTTCGGTCTCCCAGGAGCAACGGGCGCGTGCGGCGTTGGAGATGCTACGAGAGCGTCTCCAGGTCCTTGCGCGAGTCCCGCGGGACGGGACCTGGCGCACTCTTCCCGCCCGCGACCTCGTTCCCGGTGACCGGCTCCACATCCGGATGGGCGACATCGTGCCCGCGGACGCCCACCTCGTGGACGGCTCGGTCGAGGTCGACCAGTCGATGCTGACCGGAGAATCGACCACCATTTCCCGGGGGCCGGCCCAGTCGGTGTTCTCCGGCTCGGTGATTCGCCGAGGCGAGGCGACAGGCGAGGTCACCGCCACCGGTGTTCGCACCTATTTCGGTCGGACCGCCGAGCTGGTTCGTTCGGCGCACGCGCGCAGCCACCTCCAGGACCTCATGTTCAAGGTCGTGAGCTATCTCATCGTCGCGGACGCCGTGCTTGCGCTCCTCGTGGTTGGCGATGGCCTGGTCCAAGCGACAAACCTGTTCTTCCTGGCCCCGTTCCTTCTGATCATACTCATCGCGTCGGTACCCGTCGCTCTGCCCGCCACGTTCACGGTCGCCTCCGCGATCGAGTCGCGTCGGCTGGCCGGGGAAGGGGTCCTGGTCACCGGGCTGTCGGGGGTGGAGGACGCCGCGGGCATGGATCTTCTCTTCGCGGACAAGACCGGGACGCTCACCCAAAACCGACAAACGGTGACCGACCTGCGGCCGTTCACAGATCTGACATCCGACCAGGTCCTCTCACTTGCGGCCGCAGCGTGCGACGAATCCACCCAAGACCCGATCGATATCGCGATCCTCGACGCCGCCCGCCGACAAAGGGTTCCGCACCCGGACCGCACTCAGTTCGTTCCGTTTGACCCGGCAGCGAAAAGGTCCGAGGCCTGGATCCGAGAGGACGGAGAGGCGATCCGTGTGGTCCTGGGCGCACCGGCCGCGATCGGCGTGATCGCATCGCTGCCGGCCGAGCTGGCTGCGCTCCAAGACGAGTGGGGATCCCAGGGCTACCGAATCCTCGCCGTTGGAAAGGGGCCCGTAGGGGCACTGCGCACCGTGGGAGCCGTCGCGCTGGCCGACCCGATCCGCGAGGAGGCGTCCGAGCTGATCCGCACGCTTCATGAGTTGGGCATTCGCGTGGTCATGGTCACGGGCGATGGGATCACGACGGCCCGTGCGGTCGGTCGCTCGCTAGGGCTCGATGGGCCGGTCGGAAGCCGGGAGGACCTCTCCCGGGCTTCGGAGGAGTTCGCGGGGTTCGCAGGGATGTACCCGGAGGACAAGTTCACGCTCGTGCGTGCCCTCCAGGATCGCCGACGGATCGTCGGGATGACCGGGGACGGGGTCAACGACGCCCCCGCGCTGCGGCAAGCCGAGGTAGGGGTGGCGGTTTCGAATGCGACGGATGTGGCGAAAGCATCGGCGAAGATCGTGCTCACTCGCCCGGGGCTCGGAGGGATCGTCAACGCGGTCGAAGGAGGACGACGCGTGTACCGGCGCATGCTCACCTGGATGCTCAACAAGATCTCGAGAAACATCCAGCTCGTGACGCTACTGTGCGTCGGTTTCCTCATTACGGGACAGCTCCTCACGACCCCGTTCCTCGTCCTGCTCATGATCTTCGCCGGTGACTTTGTGATGATCTCGGTCGGTACGGACCGGGCGCGGACCGCTCGGGGTCCGGACCGATGGAACGTCCGCCGTATGGTGGTGATCGGAGTCGCGATCGCGTCCGGATGGCTTGCCCTCTCCTTCGCCATCGTCTTTGTCGGGGTCGATGTCGTTCGATGGCCGCTCGCGACGCTTCAGACGGTCGTGTTCCTGTACCTCGTCTTCTCCGCCCAGGCGACCCTCTACTTGGTCCGGGAACGGGGCCCGTTCTGGAACTCCTGGCCCAGCCGGACCCTCCTCCTCGCTTCCGGTCTCGACCTCCTCGTGCTGAGCATCCTCGCCATCTTCGGAGTGTTGATGGCCCCGGTCTCGCCGCTTATCCTGCTCGCCGTGCTCGGCGCGGTCGTGGGGACTGCGGTGGCGCTCGACCGCTTGAAGCTCTGGCTCTTCCGAGTCACCGAGGAGCCCGACGACCGGTTCTCCTCGGGAGCGGTTCACGCGTGAGCCTCTCTCCTCGGCGGAGAGCCGGACGGGAGCGCCGTAAGATGCCTCCGAACTACGGCGGTATCTCCTCCGGACCAAGTGTATCGGCGTTCTAAGAACGACCGGCGGAGGCACCCCTTTCAGTAGGACCGGCGACTCCGTAACGACTCCAAGTCCGATTCTCACTTCGCTCTACCTTTGACGGGATCGATTTCAGGACGGCAATCGATGCGGTGCATCGCGAGCCGGGTGCCGATCGGCTCACAGGCGGAATCTCCACTGAGGTAAAGGACGGAAAGCGGCGTACTACGGCCACCTGGCCATACCGGCGAGCGATCGCTGGTACAGATGCCGCCTTTGCTCCGTGATCCCGTTTCCGCCGGTTTTTCCATAGACGAGCTGCCGTATCATTGGGGCGAGCCACGCGGTCACCGCGTCGTCGATCGCCGCAGTGCCGTCAGGTCGTCGCCGACGTAAACCGCCGTGGTCGAAATCTGCGAGTCCAGGTCCTCGTATTCTGTGGGCGTTCGCACATTTTGACCCCTCCGTGTCCCATCGCCCCGGGTGAGGCGGAGATGCTCCACTCCTGCGAGTGAACCCCGCCGATTGTCGTTAACTTTCCGAGGGGTTCAAGACGGCCCATCCATGTCAGGGATCGCCGTTCATGTGCGAGGAAAGTTCGGGGGAGGACGACCCGGACGCGACCGAGGACTCGATCGCCCTCGGATGAAAGCGGTCGGGCGAGTCGATCGGCTCCGACGGCCGGCTACGGTTACCCCGGAACGTGTCGGAGACTCGCGCCCACGTAGAGCTGGCGTGGCCGGGCGATCTTCTGCTCCTCGTCCAGCAGCATCTCCTGCCACTGGGCGAGCCATCCGGACATCCGGGGGATCGCAAAGAGCACGGGGAACATGTCGGTCGGGAAGCCCATTGCCTGGTAGATGATCCCCGAGTAGAAGTCGACGTTCGGATACAGGTGCCGCCGGATGAAGTAGTCGTCCGACAACGCCACCTCCTCAAGCCCGAGGGCGATATCGATCAGCCGGTTGCGCCCGGTGACGGAGAAGACCGAGTCGGCGACCCGCTTGATGATCCGCGCGCGTGGGTCGTAGCTCTTGTAGACGCGATGCCCGAAACCCATCAGGCGACGCTTGCCGGATTTCACTTGGCGAATCAACTTCGGGATGTTCTCCTTCGACCCGACCTCTTGGAGCATCCGGACCACCTGCTCGTTGGCCCCTCCGTGGAGCGGTCCGTAGAGCGCTGCCGACGCCGCCGCCGAGGAGACGTACGGATCTGCGTGGGAGCTCCCCGCGATCCGCATCGCGTTCGTGCTGCAGTTCTGCTCATGGTCGGCGTGGAGGACGAAGAGCGTGTCCAGGGCCTTTGCGAGCACCGGGTCCGGGTCGTAGTGGGTCGTCCACGAAGGCCGATACATCATCGCGAGGAAATTGGTGGCATAGCCGAGGTCGTTGCTCGGATAGATGTACGCCATGCCGATAGAGTGGCGGTAGGCAAAGGCGGCAATCGTGGGGATCTTCGCGACGAGGCGGTGGATCTGGCGCTCCCGAAGAGTCGCGTCGTGAACCTGCTTCGCCTCGGGGTAGAAGGTGGATAGGGCGGCGAGCGTGCTCACCATCATCCCCATGGGATGCGCGTCGTGATGGAACCCGTCCATGAACTTCTTCACGTTCTCATGGACCATCGTGTGGTAGGTGATCTGGTGCGTCCAATCCGCGAGCTCGCTCGGGCGCGGGAGTGTTCCGTGGATGAGGAGGTACGCCACCTCGAGGTAGCTCTTCTTCTCCGCCAGTTCCTCGATCGGGTAACCTCGGTAGCGCAAGATCCCGGCGGTGCCGTCGAGATACGTCACGGCGCTCTGGCAGGAGGCCGTGTTCTGGAAGGCGGGGTCGTAACTCAGCAGCCCGGGGTCCGTCTCCGAGACCTTGATCTGGCGTAGCTCCGTCGCCCGAAGCGCCCCTCGCTCCAGCGGCAAGACGTACTCCCTCAGGGTCCGATTGTCCCGGACGGTCAAGGAATCGCTTCGGCTCGTTCTCTTCTCCGCTCGCTTCCCGGACTCCCCTTTCGCCACCATTCGACTTCCGCCTGCTTTCGTTCGATCCTGCGCGTGGTTGGAATCTCAATCCCGAAAAGGAAGCCCGGCCAACCCTGAGACGCCTTGGAACTGGAGCATGGTGCGACTTCCCATCGTCCTTACGGCGGCTTCGTGAGGCCTAGGTGCGCAAGGTCGCGTTGCATCTCCTCGCGCTCAGCTGGGGTCAAGGGGAGGAGCGGAGCGCGAACCGGCCCACCGGCCATTCCCATAAGCTCTCCCCAGAACTTCACCATCTGGACCGGCAACGCTCCGCCGGTACGTCCGGCGATCCGTCCCCACCACTTGCGCGACACGGCCTTGAGGGGTCGGATCTTCGCATACACCGACCGCGCCTCGTCCCAGTGTCCCTGGGTCGCGAGGTCGATGAATCGAACGTAGTGGTTCGAGGACGGGGTATCGAATCGCCAGTCGCTCGTGTTCGCGAACATCACCTGCTGGTGGATGCCGTACGGTTCCCCGACGAAGAAGATCTCCTCGTCCGGCATGCTGACGACCGCCTTCGCGCCGGCTTCGAGATGGGTGTCGAGGGAGAGCTGAAGGTTGAAGCTCGCCTCCTTGATGGCGATCAATGTCCCGAGGTCGGCCATCCGGGACATCGCCTTCGCCGAAAGGACGGTCCCGAACTGCGGCGAGTTGTAGAAGGCGATGCCGATGTCGACCTGCTCGGCGACACGGGAGACCCAATCGATGACCTGCTCCTCCGTCTTCGTCACCAGATACGGCGGGGCGAGGATGACAAAGTCGAATCCGACCTCCTCGGCACGATGCGCCATGGCGACAATGTCCTTGAGACAGGTGTCCGTCACTTGGAACGCCACGAGCGCCCGACCGTGGACGAGACGCGGAGCGAGCTCCATCAGGCGGTACCGTTCGTCCCGGGTCAGGCTCCAGAATTCCCCCATATTCCAGGAGAAGCCGAGGCCTCGAGTGCCGAGACGAAGGACATGCTCGATGTTGGCGGCGAGCCCCTGCTCGTCGAGCTCATCCGCGGCCGTGAACGGCGTGATCATCGTCGTCCATTGGCCGACGAGCTTCTCTCGAGCCCACGCCTTCGCCTCGGACCGAGTGTAGTGCATGAATCCCCCCGCTCGAATCCTCCGCCGGGCGCCAAACTCAGCGCGAGCCGATCACTATCCCCGAAATCGACGGGATTCCGGGGCCCCCACCCTTCGCAATGAGGAACTCGTACTCCTCACCCCGGCGCACCTCGTCCACAATCCGATGCCCCTTCCGATCCGCCCAGGCACGTACGTCGATCCGATTCGGGACATTATCCACCCGGACCCGGGCTAGGCTACCCGACGGAAGGTCGGCGAACTTCTGCTCGAGTCGAGCGATCGCTCCCTTGCACGACCTCAACGTTCCGTCAACCGTGAAGGCGACGGTGGGGGAGTTCATGATAGGACTCGAGGCGCGGAAGGTTCCACTTTAGCAAACACATCGACCTTCCCGGTCAGCCGTCGCTGGAGTTCGTCACGAAGCGCCGCGACCGCGGAGGCGACGACGTTTCCGCTCTCGCGGTCGCCGTTCGTGCACACCGCTCCCCGAACTCCGACGATGTCGGGATTGATCCGAACGAGGGCATGAAGGTCCGTCACCTTGAGGGCTCCCGAGAGCGCCGTGCTCATGCCCGCCTCCTTCGCCTCCAGGACGAGGTCCTTCAATGTGGGCTCTTGGATGAAATCGAAGAGATTTCGCCCATCCTTGATGAGCGTGTCGATGAGGATGCCATCGCTCCGACTCTCCTTGCCAAGTTTCACCACGAGCGTGGGGTCGATTCCTTCATAGAGGTGACTGTCGGCGAACGTCGCGGCGATGAGCTTGGTATCGGATCCCTCCAGCGCGCGTCGGCTCTCCCGGAGGATCCGTAGCGCGGTCGCGTAGTCACTCTGGACGAACCCGACCTTCACGGAGGTCGCGCCCAGAGCCGCGGCACCATAGACCGCCAGGGCCACGGTCCCTGCTTGATTCGGTGCCACGCCGAGGGTGACGCTCACATGGATCTGCTTCGGAAAGGCGTTCCGGACCTCTCGAATAACCGGGGGAAAGTTCGACCCCACCATCATTTCGCGCAGGTTCTTCACATCCACGATGTCGGCCCCTCCGGCGACCGCCTCGCGTGCCTCCTCGAGATTCTGGACGCTGACCATCAGCATCATCGCACACCTTCCTGGCGGGTTACGGGCGGTCCCCGGCGCGTCCCGAGTTCGAATTCGGACCAACAAGGGAGGCCTACCCCGTGGCTGGCCCCTCCAGAGAGATTCACCGACCCGACCCTTCGCACCATAGGCGAGGCTACGTAACCCGGCACCCTAACCACCGAGGCCTATTAGGAGGGATCTGGAGTAAAGCCTCCTCGTCAACTGAACTTGACCTCAATGGATGCGGAGTGCCCTGGATGCCGTCCGCTTTCAACGCTAGAAACGGTCGGTCGGCTCCTCACCGGCTTTCTCGGGGCGGAAGCCTCAGTGGCCGGCGCGACCCGGTCGTCGCGGCGTTCGCCCGGACGGTCCCCGCCCGCCGGACTCCGGCCGAAACCCCGAGGTCAACAACCCCTGGAGCAGGTCCGCATGCTTCCGCTCGTCGGCCTCCATGCTGGCGACCAAGATCGCCATCGTCCCCCTCAGGTGGCGGGCTAGCTCCGTGTCGGCCTGGGCCTCGGCGCGTCGCTCCCCCTCGATGAGCACCTCGATCTCCTTGGGAGTGATACCGGCCACGAATGCCCCAAAGACCCCCCGTTCGATGTACGGACCCAGCGACGCGACGATCTCGGCGTGCCTTAGGCTGTCCGAGGCGATCTGTCTGAGGATTGTCCGGGTGAGTTCGTCGCCGGCGCGCTGAGCCAAGCGCATGCACTGCGTCACGGCCACCTGCTCGGCCCTTACTCGGAGGCGCAGCTGTTTGGTGAGTTGTCGAATCGGAATCGCGGTCTCGTCGTGAGGTAAGGTCGCCCGGGAAGGCCGCTCCGGGGAGCGGGAGAGCTCCGAAAGCGAGGCGGCGCTCTCCAGCACGATTCGGGTAGGTCCCCGTCCTTCTCCATGGGCCGCGATGAGACGCTCTACTGCGGGACGAATGATCGCCGGGGCGCGTTCGTCGGTGGAGAACTGCGGGAACCCTCGCTCCAACCGCTTCCCCGAAAGATATTGGGAAATGGCCGAGGGGGCAAGCCCGAGGAGTTCGGCCATCCGGCGAGACGACAATCCGAGGTGTTCTACCCCTTCCCGGGCGGCTAACGCTTGGAACAGTTGGACCCACGAAGTCGCGGCCGTGCGTTTGCGTGCCATGGTCGAACTGTGAGCGGACCCCCTTAGTACGCATATTCTTACTGTGAACTTAATGGTATCGTAGTCACATACATAACGACTAAATACTCACCTCCGAGTTCACAGACCAGGGGTCTCGAACGTGCCGGTCGCCGATACATCGGTACCGGTGTCGGCCCCCCGAGAGGTCCCCACGAAAACGGTCGAACCAGGGGTTTCCCGGAATTGGTTCCACGCGTGGGGACCCGCCTGGCTCGTCATGATCGCCGACGTCGATGCCGCCAGCATCCTGACAGGGCTCGAGTCGGGAGTGGCCTATCAGTATGACCTCGTCTGGTTCCTTCTTCTTCTGATCGTGCCCCTATTCTTCGTGCAGGAAGCCGCCGGGCGCATCGGAGCGGTCACCGGGAAAGGTCTGGGGGAACTCGTTCGAGAGACCCGGTCCCGTCGGGCTAGCCTTGCGATCGCGCTGTCGGTCGCAGTCGCCGACGTCGCGAGCTACGTGGCCGAGTACGCCGCGATCGCGCTCGCCCTCGGGCTCTTCGGCGTTCCGTTTTACCTCTCGCTGCCGGTTGCCTTCGTCGTCCACATCAGCCTCGTCGCCCGGGGGAAATACGTCTGGCTCGAGCGAATCCTGCTGGCGGTTTCGGCCGTCTTCATCGTCACCGTGGGATCGGCGCTGATGGTACGGGGCGTTTTGCCGGACAATCCGGTGTACCTCTCAACGAGCCCCTCTTTCGTTTTCCTCTTGGCCGCCAACGCCGGCGCGGTGGTCATGCCGTTCATGCTCTTCTACCAGTCCTCGGCCACGGCGGAGAAGGTGGGGTCAACGGTTCGAGGCGTCCGGCGAGAGACTCTCATTGGTGCGGTGGCGAGCGAGACTCTGATGGTCGCGTTCCTGATGCTCGGTGCCGGAATGCCCGTGACCGCGGACCTGTTCACCACCAGCGGCGTGGCGGCCGCCTTCGCGGCCGTCGGGGGTTGGTTCCTCCTGTACGCCTTCGCGGTGGGGCTCGTGGCGGCAGCCTTTCTCGCCCTCGTGGTAATCTCCTTGGGGAGTGCGTGGGGAGTGGTCGAAGCTCTTGGGCTCCCTCGCGCACGAGCGTTTTGGATCTACACCGCGGAAAGCGTTCCGGCGGTGATCATCCCGTTCCTGTATCCCCATCCACTCACTCTGGTGCTTGTGCTCATGGTGCTGCTGGTGTTCATCCTGATCGGACCGGGCATTCTCGTGGGGACCCTGGCCTGCGATAAACGCGTCATGGGGAACGAGGCTTCCCAGGGATTCTGGAAAGCAGCGTACTGGGTCAGCCTGTCCTCCATCGTGTTCTGCGGGGTCATCGCTCTACTCTGAAGTCTCCGTGCGAGCTTCATGAACGGCGCGCGCGATCGAGCGGGACCGCGAGAAGCACCCGGGAACGCCCGGGAGCGATATGAGACACTTCCGTTAAGGCGTGGCCAGCAGGTAGATGGAAAGAGCGACGCCGACTACGACCATCGCCACGGTAACGAGCCAGAGAAGTCGGTCGGAGTCGACGAAGCGCCCGGACTCCAAGGCGGCGCGCACGCTCTGCTGACGTAGCTGCGCGAGGACCACCAGCACGGCACCCAGGAGCACCAGCGCGATCCCAAAGGCGTTCGCGTACGGGGAGGACGCCCCGTTCCCGCCCAGCTCCCGGATCAGTAGGTTGAACCGCGCGACGACGAAGCCGAGGGCGATGATCGTGATACCGGTGCGAACCCAGGCAAGAAATGTCCGTTCGTTGGCCAGGTGGTCGGTCGGCGCGCCGGGCATGTAAGGCCTATCGACCCCTCGACTTAACGCTCTCGGAACCGGGGCGTCCCTCACCGGGTGCGTCAACGGACGAGAGGATCCTCCTGCACTTTGCCGACGGTCGGTCCACTCGGGTCGAGCGCCTCAACGACTGTCCGGAGTAAACCCGGGGGCGCACGGGACCGCAGTCAGCAAAAGCCTCGTGAGAACGGAGGGAGTCGGTTCCCGTCGACACCGCAGGGCTCTTTTCGATCGGATGCCGTATATTCCTC
>DATKQS010000002.1 GCA_035532555.1 Thermoplasmata archaeon
GGGCGAGGGAGCTCGGGGTGGGGGAGGAGGTAGAGGGAGGTGCTGGCGGTAACGCAGGGCCTGGGCGCGGGCTCGGGCCCACTGGAGCTGGTCGGGAGTCGGGGCGAGGAGGGGGGTCGGAACTAATTTCCGTACTCCAGAAGCTTCAACGGTTGGTTGCCTTGTGCGTCTCGAACGCACTCGGGATCGGCTCGCTGTTCGGGTACGGTGCGCGCATCGCTCCAGCCACGCACGGGAACCGCTGGGCGTGGGCCGTTGCTCCTGCCGCCGTCGGGATCGGCCTGTTGACCCTTTCCTACCTCACGCACGGGTGAGGGCGTCTCGGCGAAAGCGGCCTCGCGCAATGCTAAATACCGGGGTCCCCGTGGGGGGACTTGATGACCGGCCGGCGGAGCGGCGGAGAGCAAGCCGAGGTCCCGACGGGGACGGTCAGTACCTGGCTCTGGTGACCGGGGAGCGCCCGGACGGCGCGTCCCACTTTTGTTGAACCCGAGAGTGGTTCGGCCTCCGGAGCTTCCCTCACCACATGAAACGTAGGAGGAGGAAAAAATGTACGGAAAAACGATCCGGCTGCGCAGGATATTCCCGAACGAACGTCGGCGCTTGTTCTCGGTTCCGCTCGACCATTCGGTCTCGATGGGGCCCATCGATGGGCTGGAGGACGCCCCGACGCTCGTGCGGGAGCTCCAGGACTCGGGTGTCGACATGGTCGTCGTCACCAAGGGAGCCGTAGGACCGCTCGTCCCGGTGCTCGCGCCCACCACCCTTCTCGGCATCCACGTCTCGGCGTCGACGAGCCTCGCGCCGAACTCGAACCTCAAGGTGCTTGTCGGGACCGCCGAAGAGGCGGTAGCGCTCGGGGCGGACCTCCTCTCGATCCAGGTCAATTTCGGGATCGCGGAGGAAGGTGAGATGTTGCGTTCCCTCGGGATCGCCGCCGATCAATGCCGCACGATCGGGCTGCCGTTGATGTGCATGACCTACGTCAAGAAGCCGAACGGAGGCACGCCGGAGGAGATCCGGCACGCCTGCCGTGCCGCGGCCGACACCGGCGCCGATATCGTCAAGACGGGGTACCCAGGCTCGCTCGAAGAGTACCGGCGCCTCGTCCGTACGACCCCGGTCCCGCTGCTCCTCGGGGGAGGGGCCCGACTCGACGAGGACTCGGAGTTCTTGCGCCTCGTCCACGAGACCGTGAGCGCCGGCGCCGCGGGGATCTGCATCGGACGTAACCTCTTCCAGCGGAAGCCGGTCTCCGCGATCGCGCGACCGATCGCCGACATCCTTCACGGTGCGGCCTAGATCCCATGACGATGGACCGGCTCGTCCTCTGCCCGACGGCGACCGAGGTCGCGGAGATCCGCGCATTCCTCGCGCGGGCCGAGCGACGCGGATTCCATCGCTTCCTCGTTCCGGCGACGAGCGTCGCGGAGGAGTCGACCGCCGGTCGGCAACTGTACTCGCGAGTCGGTGATCGGATCGTTGGGCCCGCCCCCAGCCGGGAGGAGATCCCCGTCGTCTCGGTCTCGGCCCCCGCGGATATGGACACCGTGATCGACCGCCTGCGTCTCGGGCACCGTGTCGCGGTGCGCTGGAGCCAGGAGCGCGTCATTCCTCTAGAGAACCTCGTGGCCGCTCGTTCCCGACCGGGCACCTTGTGGGTCGTGACCCAGAGGACCGAAGAGATTCCCGGATTCCTAGGTGCGCTCGAACATGGGGCGGACACCATCGTCATCGAGCTTGGCTCGCCCGATGCCATCGATGCGCTCGAGGCGGTGCTCGAGAGCCAGGCGATCCCGCTGACTCTCGAGCGCGTCCCCATCCGTAGGATCGTTCCCGTGGGAGGAGGCGATCGTGTGATCGTCGATACGACCTCGCTCCTCCGGCCCGAGGAAGGGCTCTTGGTGGGGAGCGCAGCCGCCTTCCTACTCCACGTCGCCAGCGAGGCGATCGGGTCCCGTTACACCCGCCCGCGGCCCTTCCGTGTCAACGCCGGCGCGGCCCATTCCTACACTTTGCTCGCCAACGGCGAGACCCGGTACCTCAGCGAGCTCGTCGCAGGGGATGCGGTGCTCGTCGCAAGCTCGGACGGCTCGTCGCGCTCGGCCCGCGTCGGCCGCATCAAGATCGAGCGCCGCCCGCTCGTGCTCATCGAGGTCGAGCGCGGCGGCCGCCTGTTCACGGTCTTCCTCCAAGAGGCAGAGACCGTCCGACTGACCACGCCCGATGGACGGATCGCAACGACCGACCTTCACGCGGGAAACGAGGTATTGGGGGTCTCGCTCGTCGCGGGCCGTCATCTCGGCATGGCCGTCGCGGAAACGATCGAGGAACGATGACAGAGCACCTTCCGCTCGTGATCGTGACGATCCCCTCCCGCACGCCGGTGGCGACGCGAGCGGAGGTGGCCGAGCTCCTCCCGCAGGGCGCGGATGCGGTGGAAATCCGCTTCGATCGCTGGGCCCGCGAGGACCTTCCCCGCGCGGCCGAGCTGTTCCCGAGCCCTCTCCCGATGCTCGCCACGTACCGCTCCACCGCGGAGGGAGGCGCAGGGCTCGATGATCTTCGCGATCGGACGGACATCCTGACCGCGCTCGCCGATCTGCCGTTCACCTACCTCGATCTCGAGCTACGACGCGACCGCGCCTTGATCGCGAGCGTTGGGACCCGGGCGCACTGCCCGACCCTGATCCTCTCCTGCCATCTCCGGGCGAATGACACCGCGGAGAAGATCTCCGAGCTCCTCTCGGGCCACCAGCCTCGCGGTGCGATCGCCAAAGTAGTGCTGCCCTGCGGCGTCGGCCGATTCTACCGAGAGGTGCGTCCACTGCTCCACCCCGGAGGGAGCCCGCACCCGGAGATCGTCCTTACGACCGGCGCTTCGGGATCTCTCGTGCGAGCCCTCGCCCCTCGCTTCGGGCTCGCCGCTGTGTTCGCGGCGCCTCCGGCTCGGGGGCTCAGGGCCAGGGGAGAGGCCGCGGTGGAACCGTCCCAACTCCCCGTGGACCGACTTCGACGGTTCTACGATGCCGGCGAGTTCGGCCGGCTCTTCGCAGTGACCGGTCACCCGATCGACCACTCGCTGTCGCCCGATGTCCACACCTTGTGGATGGCGGAGGAAGGGAAACCCGGCCTCTATCTCGCGCTCGACATCGAATCGGAGGAGGAGCTTGCGCGTGTGCTCCGTCCGCTGGGCGAGGACGGGCTTCGGGGGATGAACGTCACCCATCCGTGGAAGGACGCTGCGCTGCGTCTCGCCGACCGATGCGGGCGTGCCGCCGAGCAGGCCGGCTGCGCGAACGCTCTCGTTCGCACCGGTCGGGTCTGGCGTGCGGAGAACTTCGATGTGAGCGCCATGCTCCGTCGCCTCAGGGAACTTCGGGAATCCGGCGCCTGGACCGACGACCGTCTCCTCGTGCTCGGGACGGGAGGTGCGGCCCGTGCCACCCTCGTCGCCGCCTCCGAGCTCCATGCCAGCGCCGAGATTCTCGGGCGATCGGCCGGCCATGTCGCCCGCATCGCACGGGAGTTCGGGACGGAGGTATCCCGACCGTCGTCGGCTCCTGCGTCGCTCATCGTCCATGCGACGCCTGCCGGCCGCTCGGACGTTCCTGCGCTCGACATCCCCTGGGCGGGGCGATGCGGACCGGGCACGTACGTCCTCGATTTTGTCTACCGGCCGGATCGGCCCTTCCTGAGGGACATGACGATCCAGGGCGGAGGTACGTACGAGGACGGCGGCCGGCTCCTCGTCTATCAGGCGGCCGAGAGCTTCGGAGCCTTCTGGGACGCGCGCCCCTCGCTCGCGCTCGAGCAGAAGGCCCTTCAGGAGGTTCTGTGCGCGGCGTAGCGGCGGCGTCGGGAGCGATCACGTTCGTCAACGCCCTGGCCGCCGGCATCGGCGCCGCCGCGGCCGTCACGCTGGACGTCAAGGTGGAGGTCGACCTCGATCTCGAGCCGCGCCACGGACCCGGCGCCACCACGATCGCGCCCCCCAGCGACACTCCGCTCGTGCGCGCCGCCGTCGAGGCCGGGCTGGAGCGGTTCGCGCCCGGTGGCGCCCCGTCGGTCCAGGTCCGAATCCGCTCTTCGATCCCGTCCGCGTGCGGGTTGAAGAGTTCCTCCGCCGTGAGCGGTGCGGTCCTCGCGGCCGTGGCTCGAGCCGTCGGCGTGGCCGCCGATGCCACGACCCTCGCACGGATATCGGCGGACCTCTCTCAGAGGATCGGCCTGAGCGCGACGGGAGCGTTCGATGACGCGTTCGCGGCGCTCGCCGGAGGCGCGGTCATCACGGACAACGCGGCGCGCGCCGTGCTCTGGTCCGGGGAGGCTCCCGCGGGGCTCGCCGTTCTCCTCTGGATACCTTCCGCGCACCATCGCCCGTCCACCGAATGGCACGATAGGTTCCGTGCGCGTGCTGCGGAGGCTCGGCCGGCGATCGACGCGGCGCTCGGGGGAGATCTGTTGGGAGCGATGGAACGCAACACCGAGCTCGTCGAATCTATCCTCGGCTACGACTACGGCGAACTTCGTCGGCAACTCGCCGAGCGCGGCGCCACGGCAAGCGGAGTGAGCGGACTTGGTCCCGCCCTTGCAGTCCTGGCACCTCCCGAGCGCGCGGATGCGGTGCGGAGCACCCTCGCTTCCCGGGGTGGGGAGGTACGTGCGGTCGACTTCCGACCACGCGCCCGCATCGAGCCGATCGAGGAGGCCTCATGATCCGCACGGTGAATCCCGGCGTTGCGCGAGGGCGGCTCACCCCGCCGCCCTCCAAGAGCTACACTCACCGTGCCTTGGTCGCGGCCCACCTCTCCGGTCGCCGGGCCACCGTCCTTCGGCCGCTGGATTCGAACGACACGCGCGCCACCGCCCGTGGCCTCGCTGCGCTCGGCTCGCGCGTGCGATTCGCCGCGGACCGGTGGCAGATCCAGCCCGCGCCGGTGGCGACCGACCGCCTTCGGACGATCGATTGCGGCGAGTCGGGAACGACGCTGAGGTTCCTGACGGCACTCGCGGCACTCTCCGACCGACCGATCCGGATCACGGGACGAGGACGCCTCCCCGCTCGACCGATGTTGGATCTGTACGACGCATTGCGCACGCTCGGAGCACGAATCTCTCCCGAACACGAGGACCGGGCCCTTCCGTGCACGATCCGCGGACCGATCTCCGCGGGCCGCATCGACGTGCGGTCCGACGAGACCTCGCAGTATCTCTCCGCCCTATTGATGGCCCTGCCGCGCGTCGAGGGTCGATCGGAGATCCGACTGCAAGGGCCTTTGGTCTCACGAACGTACGTCCAGGCGACCTGCGCGGTCCTGAATGCCTATGGGGTCCGGATCGTTGTGCGGCCGCGAGCCTACCGCGTCGACGGGCCGCAGACGTTCCGGGCCACTCCCTTCACCGTACCCAGCGACGCCTCGTCGGCCGCGTACTTTTGGGCGGCCGCTGCCCTCACAGGCGGGGATGTGACCGTGACGGGGCTCGACCGGCGATGGCCGCAGGCCGATCTTGCGCTGCTCGATATCCTGCGCCGGATGGGCGCGTCCGTTCGCTGCGGTCGATTCGCGACCGAAGTGACCGGCTCGGTCCGTCGAGGGATCTCGGTCGATCTAACGAACTCGCCGGACCTGTACCCGCTCGTGGGAGTCCTCGCCGCAGGAGTCCCGGGCCGCCGGAGCCGTCTTCGAGGGGCGGCGCACGTGCGGCTGAAGGAGTCCGATCGGTTCGCCGAGACCGCGCGCATCGTGCGCGCGATGGGTGCACGCGTCGAGACCGCGGGAGGAGAGCTGAGCATCCTAGGCACCGGCGTTCCCCGGTCGCTCTCGCTCCGGGATCTCGACGATCATCGCCTCGTCATGAGCGCGGCGGTGGGCGCTCTCGCCGCGCGTTCGCCATCCCACCTGGGGGACGGGCGGGCGGTTCGAAAATCGTTCCCCGGATTCTGGGATGCCCTGTCCCGCGTGGTGCACGAGCGAGGGACCGCATCATGATGGAGTTCGGCGAGCGCTATCGGGTCGCGCTGTTCGGGACCAGCCATGGCCCCGAGGTCGGGGTCGAGATCCACGGGATCCCGCCCGGACACGATATCGACGTGGGAGCGATCCAGCGTGAGCTCGACCGTCGCAGGCCGGTCGGCCGACGCCTCGCCACGAAGCGCCAGGAAGAGGATCGGATGGTCATCGACCGAGGCGTGGTGGACGGCCGGACCGACGGGGGATCGTTTCGGGCCCACGTCGCGAACGAGGACGTCCAGCGCGCGGCGTACGACCGGATGCGGGATCTGCCTCGCCCCGGTCATGCGGACTACCCGGCGCGGGTCCGGTACGGGCCCGAGGCGGACCTCTCCGGCGGGGGCATCTTCTCCGGCCGCATGACGGTCGGGCTCGTGATCGCCGGAGCGCTGGCCCGGCAGCTTCTCGCCCCAATCGGCGTGGATCTGGTCGGATTCACGCGGAGCATCGGCGCGGTCGACGCCTTGATCGATCCGTCCCTGACGCTTGGGGAGACCCGTGGACGGGCGAGCGCCAACGAGGTGGCCTGCCCCGATCCCACCGCAGCCCTGCGGATGGAGGAGGAGATCGCCACCGCCCGACGATCCGGGGACAGCGTCGGGGGCGTCGTCGAGGTGCACATCCATGGTGTGCCGGTCGGCCTCGGCGAGCCATTCTTCGACTCGATCGAGGGTGAGATCGCGCACGCGGTCTTCGCCATCCCCGCGGTCAAAGCGATCGAGTTCGGTGCGGGGTTCCGGGCGGCGCGCATGCGGGGGAGCGAGCACAACGACCCGTTCTGCTACGAGGACGGCCGGATCCGAACGACCTCGAACCACGCCGGCGGGATCCTGGGAGGCCTCGCCGACGGGATGCCGATTGTCTACCGCGTGGCCGTCAAGCCGACGTCCTCCATCGCACGACCGCAGCAGACCGTCAACCTCGCCACCCACGCGCCCGCCGAGCTCGTCGTCACCGGGCGCCACGATCCCTGCATCGTTCCGCGTGCCGTCGTCGTGGTCGAGAACGTGGGTGCGATGGTCCTCGCCGATCTCGCCTATCGCGGAGGGTTCCTGTCGTGAGCGAAGACTCCCGGCAGATCCCGAGCGCCATCCTGGGCGCGAGCGGGTACATCGGCCAGCATTTCGCCCGCCTGCTCGGCGATCACCCGTTCTTCGCTCCCCCGATCCTCGTGGGGTCGGACCGCTCCGCGGGCCGGCCGCTCGAGGAGCTCTGGCAGCTCCCCGAAGATGTCCCCGGCGCGCTCGCCCGGCAACGGCTGCACCCCTTCACCCCTCGCGAGCTGCGCGCGCGCGGAGTGCGGGTGGTGTTCGGGGCCCTTCCCTCCGGCACCGCCGGGGTACTGGAATCCGAGTGCCGCCGGCGCGGCCTCCACGTCTTCAGCAATTCCTCCGACCACCGCATGGACCCCGATGTTCCCCTCCTCGTCCCGGAGGTGAATGCGGCTCATCTTCGGATGCTCACCGCGCGACGGCGCCCCGGCGGGATCCTCGTGACGAACCCGAACTGTACGGCGGCCGGCCTGGTGCTCGGACTCGCCCCGATCTGGAAGCTTCTCGCTCCCCGCGAGGTCCACCTCGCGAGCTACCAAGCTCTGTCGGGGGCCGGGTTCCCGGGCGTCGCCTCGCTGTCGATCACCGACAACGTCGTGCCGTTCATCCGAGAGGAGGAGGAGAAGGTCGCCGAGGAGACCCGGCGCATGCTGGGGACCGCTCGCAACGGTCGGATCCATCCGCGGGCCGAACCGGTGCTCGCCCAGTGCGCCCGCGTGGGGGTTCGGGACGGTCACCTCGAAGCGATCACCGTCATCGCCCGTCGGCGTCCGAGCCGTGCCGAGATCCTGGATGCGTGGCGCCGCTTCGACCCGCTCGCGGGTGCACCTCTTCCCACGCTCCCCCACCCGCCGATCGTGCTGCGGAGCGAGCCCGACCGGCCCCAGCCCGTTCGCGACCGCTGGGCCGGGAACCCTCATCGCGCTCGAGGGATGGCGGTCTCCATCGGCCGGGTGCGCTGGGAAGCGCCGTACCTCCGGTTCTACTTGCTCGTCCACAATGCGGTCCGCGGAGGAGCGGGCGGTTCGGTCTCGAATGCGGAGCTCGCGCACTCCTACGGACTCCTTGCCCCCTCCGGGAGGTCCCCGTGAGCGCACGCCCGCGCCGGCCGCTCGTCGTCAAGTTCGGAGGCGCATCGCTCGCCCGGCCCGACGTGGTCGTGACTCGGATCCGGGTGCTTCGGGAGTCCCGCACGCCGGTCGTCCTCATCGTCTCGGCCCGGGAGGGTGTGACCGACGAGCTTCGGGGCCTGATCGAGCGGCCGCGCGCGACCCGGGCCCATCGGGAAGCTCTCGTCCGCATCGAAGAGCAACATCCCGACCCCTCGGCGATCGGCCGCGCGCACCTGGCCCGCCTGCGCCGCCTCGTCCATCGGATCGAGCGGCGCGGCCGGTGCGACCCGCCGACCGCGGATCTCATCCTGAGCATCGGGGAGCGCTTGGCGGTCGATTGGCTCTCTGGCGAGCTGCGGAACGCCGGCCTTCCGGCCGTCGGCATCGAGGCCGACCGCCTCGGGCTCGTTACGGACGATCGGCACGGATCCGCGAACATCCTCATCGACCGCTCGGCCGCGAATGTTCGCGCCGGGCTCGGAGCCCACCTGCGGAGCGGCCGGATCCCGGTGGTCACGGGATTCTTCGGCCGGAGCCTCCACGGGCGCGTCGTCACCCTCGGTCGTGGCGGTTCCGACTATTCGGCGACCGCGATCGGGGCGATCCTCGGTGCGAGCCGCGTCGAGCTCATCAAACGCGGCGTTTCGGTACTGACGGCCGACCCGCGACTCGTGCCCCGGGCCCGCACGATCCGACGCCTCTCCTACGAAGAGGCCGAGGAGCTCGCTCAGTTCGGCGCGAAGGTCCTCCATCCGTTGACGGTGGAGCCGGCGCGCACGGCGAACCTGGAGATCGCGGTCCGCTCGCTCGACGACCCGCATGAGGTGACCATCATCGGCCCTCCCCGGGGCCCGAACGGGATGCGGGCGCTCACCCTGCTCGAACCCCTCGGGCTGGTCCGGATTCGCGTGCCGGGAGGTCGCCAGCGACCGGGGGTCGTCGCGGAGGCATCCCACCGGCTCGCGGACGCGCGCGTGAACATCGTGACCCTCTTCACGTCCTCCTCGCTGCTGAGCGTCGTGGTGGAGCGCACGAAGGCCCGGGCAGCCGCCCGCGCGCTCGCGGGCCTCTCCCGAGGAGGGGGCGCCAGCATCGAAGGTCCGTTCCCCGTCGGCCTGCTCACGGCGATCGGAGATGGCGTGCTCGACGATCTCGGCCGCATCCCGCCGGCGATCCTCGCCGAGGGGGAGGGATTGAGCGCCACGCCCCGATCGCTCTCCTTCGCCGTGCCGATCCCAAAGGCTCGCGCCGCGCTCCGCGCGCTTCACCGCGCGCTCGTCGAGGAGGTGGGCCGATGAGCGATCCGTGGGAGGAGTTCGTCCACCGCTCCCGGGACGCCGCCTGCGCGGGCTACATCGAGCGCGGCGACGCGCCGGGGATTCCCGGGCGATGGGCAACGTCCTTCGTAGACCCACGAGCGCGCTTCGCGATCGGGCCGAGCGACACCACCGCCTCGCTGGAGGAGCGGACGGTGAGCGCGTTGCGCGGCCGTCGGGACCGGGCGTTGCTCGGCTACGTCGGATTCGACGCGGTCTCGGCGTTCGAGCCGCTGTTGAGGAAGTTCCCTCCGGGCGCGCCCTTCCCCCTCGGAGAGTTCGCGGTCATCGAGCGTCTGCGTCTCGAGCGCGTGCCACACCTGCCAGTGCGCCCGCCGGCCTCCCGAGAGATCCGTAGCCCCGGCCGACCGCTGCGGGAGACGCTCCCCCAGCGAGCGTTCGAACGGGCCGTCCGGCGCGCACGCGCTGCGGTCGGGGATGGCGAGGTATTCCAGGTCGTGGTCGCCACCCGGCGGAGCTGGCCCCGGCCGGCGAACCTGGTCGAACGCGCCGGCTGGCTGCGTGCGGTCGAGCGATTCGCCTACTTCTACTATCTAAAGTTCGACGATCGAGAGATCGTCGGTGCGAGCCCGGAGTCCGTCCTCGAGGTCCGGAGGGGCCGCGCCTACGTCAGCCCGATCGCGGGGACCCTTCCGCACGGACGGGCCCGACGGGGGCGTCGCGCGCTCCAGGAGGATCCCAAGGAGCTCGCGGAGCACCGGATGCTCGTCGATCTCGCCCGGAACGATCTCGGGCGCATCTCCCAGGCTGGGACCGTCCGCGTCCTCTCGAAGGAGCGCCGCGAGCGCTTCGCGCGCCTCGAGCATCTCATCAGCCGGGTGGGTGGCCGCCTGCGTGCCGGGGTCGGCCCTTGGGAGGCTCTCGCCGCCGCATTCCCGGCGGGAACCGTGAGCGGCGCGCCCAAGATCCGCGCGACCCAGGTCCTGCGCCAGCAGGAGCGAACGTGGAGGGGCCCGTATGGGGGAGCGGTCGGCCTCCTGCGCGGGAACGGCGATGCCGCGTGGGCGCTCTCCATCCGGACGGCGTTCGCGGCTGGACGAGCGCTGCACACGGCCGCGGGCGCCGGGATCGTCTGGCAGTCCCAACCTCGGCGTGAGTACCGCGAGGTGCTCGCGAAGCTGGCGCAGGTAGAGTCGACGCTGGTCGGAGGTGCGCGATGAAGGTCCTCCTCATCGACCACGAGGACTCCTTCGTCTACAACGTGGATCAGGCGCTCCGCACGGCGGGCGCCGACGTACGTACGATCCGCTACACGGCTCCCTGGTCGGAGGTCACCGAGTACGACCCTGACGGCTTCGTGTTCTCTCCGGGTCCGGGCCATCCCCGGGACCGGCGCGTGACGGGCCTCGCACGCCGGGTACTGACCGAGTTTAGCCGCGAGCGCCCCGTGCTCGGGGTCTGCCTCGGCCACCAGCTGATCGGCGAATACTTCGGGGGCCGAGTCGTCCACGCTTCCTCGCCCGTGCACGGAGCTACGGCGGCGGTCCGACATGGCGCCGACCCGCTCTTCCGGGGAGTGCCCTCTCCGTTCGACGCGGCCCGGTACCACTCGCTCGTACTCGACGCACGCCACGTCCCCCGCGTCTTGGAAGTGACCGCCTCCACCGCGCGCGGGACCGTCATGGCGGTGCGGCACCGACACCGCCCCGTCACGGGGGTCCAGTTCCATCCGGAGTCCTACCTCACGACGCGGGGGCCCACGATCCTCAGGAACTTCCTCGGGGAGGTCCACCGATGATCGGTTCGCTGCTGGAGAGGGCGGCTGACGGCCGGCCGCTGCGCCCCGTGGAGGTCCGCTCCGCGGTCGATCTCTTGGTTCGTGATTCGACCTCCGACGTCGAACGCGCGGCGCTCCTCGCCGCGCTCGCGACGCGCGGCGAGACGTCCGCCGAGATCGCGGCCTTCGCGCGCGAGCTCCAGCGCCGTTCGATCCCGTTCCCCGGCCCGCGCGCAAATCGGGCGATCGATCTCTGTGGATCGGGCGGAGCGCGACGCCCCGCGTTCAACGTGGGCACCGTATCTTCTTTCGTGGTCCGCGCGGCGGGCGTGCCCGTGGCGAAGCATGGAAACCGGAGCTTGCGCGGAGCCCGCCTCGGCTACGCCGGATCGAGCGATCTGATCGAGGCGCTCGGCCTTCCCTACCTCACGTCGCGGGCGTTCGCCCGGGAGAGCTACCGTCGCGAGGGGATCACGTTCCTGCACGCGCCGCTCTTCCATCCCGCGATCGACGCGGTGGGACCCGTGCGCCGCGCCCTCGGGATCCGCACCCTGTTCAACCAGCTCGGTCCGCTCACGAACCCGGCACGAGTCTCCTACCAGGTCGTCGGGACTCCCGATCGCGCCACGGCCCGGTCCGTGGCATCGATCCTTCCCCGGCTCGGCGTCCACGACGGGGCCACGATCGTTGCCTCGGACGCGACGGATGAGTTCTCCCCCACGAGGCCCTCCGAACTGTTCCTGTGGAGCGGTACCCGCCGGCATCGGCTCCGAGTGGACCCCCACCGCTACCTCGATCCGGACGACCGCCGGGGCTCGAACGGTCCGCTTCCGGCCCGGGAGTCGGCCGCCGAGACCGAGCGGATCCTCGCGGGAGGGGGCGGTGCCCGCCGGGGGAGCATCCTCCTCACGAGCGCCCTCGGGCTGTGGGTGCGGGGCGCCGCTCCGACGCTGCGAGCCGGCGTCGCCCGCGCTACCGACGCGCTCGATTCCGGCAACGCCGAAGCGCTGCTCGGCCGGCTCCGTGAGCTCGGCGCTTCGCGCATCTGGGCGGGGGAGGAGTAGCGATGGCCTTTCTGGACGACCTGCTTCCCGAGATCCGGCGCATGATCGCCTCCCCCGCGTACGCAATCGGCTTGCCGTCCTCTGCGCGACGATCTCCTCCGAGCCTCCGTGCATCGATCGACTCCGCGGCCCACGGTTGGGGGGTGCTGCTCGAGCACAAGCACCGGTCCCCAGGATCCCGCGAGCCGACGCTGCCGCGCACCGGGATCGATTCGTTCGTGCGCGTCGCCGAAGCCGGAGGGGCGGCCGGCCTCTCCTGCCTCGCGACGACCCCGGAGTTCGCGGGGGCGCCGGAGGAGGTCGCGGCCGTCGCCGCACGCAGCCGCCTCCCGGTACTGTTCAAGGACTTCGTGATCGACCCGATCCAGGTCGATGCCGCCCGGAGGGCGGGCGCCGCGGCGATCCTCCTCCTCGCCCGGCTCGAAACCGAACGCCGTCTCTCGCACTCGCTCGCCCAGCTCGCCGAGCGGGCCCACGAAGGCGGGCTCGAGGTTCTCCTCGAGTTCCACGGCCCCGACGAGCTCGAGGTGGCGGACCACGTGCCCGCCGACGTCTACGGCATCAACCTGCGGGACCTGGACACCCTGAGGTTCCGCCCCGAGATCGCGGCGCAGACGTTTGTCCATGCGCAGGGACTCCGACCGCTGATCGGGATGAGCGGCATCGAAGGCCCCGAGGACGCCGCGCGCCTCCGCACCTGGGGAGCGGATGGAATCCTCGTCGGTTCGGCGCTCGCTCGCGCGCGAGACCCCGAGGGGTTCGTGGCCGGCCTCTGCCGGGTGGGAAGCATGCGCCGAGGTGGATCGTGACGACCTTCGTGAAGTTCTGCGGATTGAGCGATGCCGCGACGATCGCGCTCGTGCCCGAAGGCGGGGCCGCGGGGTTCGTGATTGACGTGCCCGGCTCCCCGCGCGCGATCCCTCTGGAGCGGGCGGCGAAGCTCGCCGAGGTCGTGCCGAGCGACCGCGAGATCTGGGCGGTGACGGTCGATCCGAGCGTCGAACTGATCCTACGGATCTTCGAAGAGATGGGAACGGACCGGGTGCAAGTGCACGGTCGGATCCCCGACGGGCTCGATACGGTCCTTCGGCGTCACATCGTCCCGTCACTGGCGATTCCCCGGCCGGGGAGCGGCGATCCCACTCCCGAGCTTCCTGGGACCGATCTCGCCTCCCTCGTCCACTTGGACGCCGCGGGCGGCGCCCTGCCGGGAGGAGGCGGCGTAGTTCCGGACTGGGAGATCTGCGCCCGGATCATCGCGAGCGCCCCCGGCCGAAAGATCGTGCTCGGTGGGGGACTCACCCCCGAGAACGTGGAGAGCGCGCTCTCGACCGTAGCCCCGTGGGGAGTGGACGTCTCGAGTGGGATCGAATCCGCTCCCGGGAGGAAAGATCCGACGCGCATGCTCGCGTTCTTGGGGGCCGTGCGACGCTGGGAGGCCCATCATGCCTAGGCGGTTCGGCCCCTACGGGGGAGCCTTTGTCCCCGAGACCCTGGTCCCGGCGCTGTCCGAGCTCGAACACGAGTGGCGCGCCGCGCGGCGAGATCCGAGGTTCCGCGCCGAGCTTCGCCGCCTCTCCCGCACGCTCGCCGGCCGACCCACACCTCTGTACTTCGCCCGCCGGCTCACCGAGCGGGCCCGAGGCGCGGAGATCTGGCTCAAGCGGGAGGATCTCGTGCACGGCGGCGCGCACAAGTTCAACAACGCGCTCGGCCAGGGCCTGCTCGCGAAGCGGATGGGCAAGCCGCGCCTGATCGCCGAGACCGGTGCGGGGCAGCACGGGGTAGCGACCGCGATGATCGGAGCCGCGCTCGGGCTCGAGACCGAGGTGTACATGGGCGAGGTCGACATGGAGCGCCAACGGCCCAACGTCCTCCGGATGGAGCTGCTCGGCGCGAAGGTCCGGCCCGTAACGACGGGCCAGCGGACCCTCAAGGACGCGATCAACGCCGCGCTCCGGGACTGGATCTCGAGCGTTCGGACGACCCACTACCTACTGGGTTCCGCCGTAGGGCCGCATCCGTTCCCATCGATCGTCGCGGAGTTCCAGAGCGTGATCGGACGGGAGATCGCGGTGCAATCCCGCGCGGCGTTCGGCCGGCTCCCCGACCTCGCGGTCGCGTGCGTCGGCGGCGGATCCAACGCGATCGGCACGTTCCATCCGTTGCGACGCACGGACGTCGAGTTCCTGGGCGTAGAGGCCGGAGGATCTCGCCACCACGGGGCCGGCGCGGCGTCCCTCGCCCACGGACGGCCCGGGATCTTGCACGGGGCCTACTCCTACGTCCTGCAAGACCGGGAGGGACAGATCTCCGAGACGGAGAGCATCAGCGCCGGGCTCGACTACGCCGGCGTCGGCCCCGAGCACGCATGGCTGAAGGACAGCGGGCGGGCCCGGTACATCGCGGTCCACGACGACGAAGCCCTGCGCGCATTCCATTGGCTCGCCGAGGACGAAGGGATCCTGCCCGCCCTGGAACCCTCGCATGCCCTGTTCGCCGCGGTCGCGGAGGCGCGACGGCGTCCCGCCCGGCAGAAGATCGTCGTCACGCTCTCCGGCCGCGGCGACAAGGACCTGGAGGTGGTCGGGCGTGCCGCGAGTCGCTGACGCGCTCTCCCTCGCTCGTTCGCAGGGACGCGCGGCCCTGGTCCCGTACGTCATGGTCGACCGGGCCCGCACGCGTCGGCTCCGCTCGGTCGTCGAGGCCGCGCTCGAGGCGGGGGCTTCGACGCTCGAGCTGGGATTCCCGTTCTCCGATCCGATCGCGGATGGGCCGATCCTGCAGGCGACCGCGGACCGGGCCCTCTCGAATGGCACCGACTGGAGCGATCTCGTCGAGTCGCTCGAGATCGCGAGCGCGCTCCTCCCGACCGCGGTCATGAGCTACGCGAACCCATTTTGGCGGCACGGGCTCGACCACTCGCTCCCGAGCATCGCGCGCGCGGGTGCGTCGGGCCTCATCGTTCCGGACCTGTCGCTGGAAGAAGCGCCGCCCTGGATCGACGCGGCCGGCCGCCATTCGATCGATCTCGTCCTCCTGGCGGCGCCGGGGGTCTCGGAGAGGCGCACGGTCCGTCTCGCGCGAGCGACCCGCGGATTCCTGTACCTCGTGGCGCGCTACGGGACCACGGGGACGGCACGCTCGGCCGAGCGGATCGACCTGACCCCGATCGTTCGGACGGCCCACCGGGCCGCGCCGAGGACCCCGGTCCTGATCGGGTTCGGGATCAAGGATCCCGCGACGACCGCGCAGGCGCTCGCGTACGGGGCCGACGGGGTCATCGTCGCGAGCGCGCTCGAGGAGCGCTTCGTCCGATCCTTCGGAGCGGCGACGGTCCGGCGCGTGCTCGGGCCGATCGCACGTACGCTTCGCGCGCACGGCGCGTGAGCCCGCCGCCGCGGCCCCTCTTATATCGCACGCGCCGCTAGCGGCCCAATGGCTCCGGTCGCCGGCCGGTGGACGCGCTCCACCCGACGCGTGCTACCCCAGATGCGGGCGTGGCGGATCGCCTTTCACGAGGACCCCGAACTCTCCGACCAAGAGACCCACACGCGCGATCGGGTCGTCTCAGCGCTCCGGGCCTTGAGCCTCGATCCGATCACGTACGGCGACGGTTTCAACGGGGTCCTCGCGATGATCGTCGGGGATCGACCGGGTTCCGTGGTGGCCCTGCGGGCGGACATGGACGCCCTGCCGGTGAGCGAAGAGACCGGCCTTGCCTTCCGTTCGCGCAACCCCGGCCGGATGCATGCGTGCGGGCACGATGTTCACATGTCGGCGCTGCTCGGAGCCGCTGCCGTCCTCGCGAGGCACCGCTCGGAGCTCCGGGGTGCCGTGAAGCTGCTGTTCCAACCGGCCGAGGAGGAGGGAGAGAAGGGGGGCGCACTGCCGTTCCTCGAACGAGGCTGCTTCGAGCGGCCGAAGGTCGATTACGTCGTGGGCCAGCACGTCGACCCCGCCGTGCCGCTCGGGTCGATCGGCACCCGCGTAGGGCCGGCGATGGCCGCGGCCGACCGCTTCCGGATTCGGATCCGGGGCCATGGGGGCCACGCGGCCGCGCCGCACCTCGGGCCCGACGCCGTGCTCGTCGCCTCGGAGATCGTGGTCGGACTCCAGGCGCTCGTGAGCCGGGTACGCAGCCCGGTCGACCCGGTGGTCGTGAGCGTCGGGCAGATCCACGGCGGCACCCGGCACAACATTCTTCCGGACGAGGTCGTCCTCGACGGCACCGTGCGGACGTTTCGGCCCGCGACCCGCGAACGGATGGAGGTCGCGCTCCGCCGTCGCGTGCGCTCGATCGCCGCCAGCCTGGAGGCCAAGGTGCGGATCGAGTACTACCGAGGGTACCCGGCCCTGTGGAACCCCGCCGGGCCGACGCGGGTGATCACGGGGGCTCTGCGCTCGGAGTTCGGCGTCGGCCGCGTCATCGAGCTCGAGGAGCCGGTGATGGGCGCCGAGGACTTCGCCCGGTACCTAGAGCGTGTGCCCGGGACGTTCTTCCAGC
This sequence comes from Thermoplasmata archaeon, assembly GCA_035532555.1. Classification (NCBI taxonomy): domain Archaea; kingdom Methanobacteriati; phylum Thermoplasmatota; class Thermoplasmata; species Thermoplasmata archaeon. Next base: position 16,804 of record DATKQS010000002.1, read on the forward strand.
TCGGCGTGGGGGTCGCGGGCCGTTCGGCGGGACTGCACAGCGCCCAGTTCGCTCCGCCCGAGGCCGCTCTCGTTTACGGCGCCGCCGCCCTCTTGGCCGCGACCGAGGCCCTGCAGAGGAACCCCCCGTGAACGTCGCACGCGCGCGCACCGACTTCCCCGCCCTGCGCCCACACCCGGGGCGATCTCGCGTTGCGTACCTCGACTCCGCGTGCATGTCGCTCGTACCCGATCCGGTCCTGCGCGCGATGGAGGAGTACTACTCCGACTACCCCGGCTGCGCCGGGCGCAGCCTGCACCGCTTTTCCGAGGAGGTCTCACGGCGCTACGACGCCGCGCGGGACGCCTTCGCCGAGTTCGTCGGCACGAGCGCGTCGGAACATGTCGTCTTCCTGCGGAACGCGACCGAGGCGATCAACCTGGTCGCGAGCGGCCTCGACTGGAAGAAGGGCGACCGGGTGCTCGTCTCCGATCAGGAGCACAACTCGAACCTCGTCGTCTGGCAGCGGCTCCAGCGCGAGCGCGGGATCCGGCTCGATATCCTCCCGCTGAGCGCGGACGGGTCGTGGGATGCGGAGGTGCTCGAGCGCGCCCTCTCCCGGAGGATCCGGCTCGTCAGCCTCTTCCACACCTCCAATCTCGACGGTCGCTCGCTTCCGATCCGCGAGATCGCGGAGCGCGCGCACGATCGGGGAGCTCAGACGCTGTTCGACGGCTGCCAGGCGGCCCCGCACCGCGCGGTGAACTTCGATCGCCTCGGCACGGACTTCTACGCCCTCTCGGCCCACAAGATGCTCGGACCCACCGGAACGGGAATCCTCGTGGGCACCCCGCAGGCGCTCTCGGGATTGCGTCCGCTCGTGATCGGGGGGGAGACGGTGCAGTGGACCACGCTCACGGACCACGAACTGCGTCCCCCTCCCTACCGGTTCGAGGCGGGGCTGCAGAACTACGCTGGCATCATCGGAGCCCACGCCGGACTTCGGTACCTCGAGCGGATCGGCCTCGAGGCCATCGAGAGCGCTCAGCGCGAGCTCAACCGCGAGGTGACCGAAGCGCTCTCCGGGCTCGCACGGGTCCACGTCCTCGGACCGGAGAACGTTCGGGACCGCCCCAGCATCTTCGGCTTCACGATCGATGGGATCGATCCCCACGACGCGGCGTTGTTCCTAGACGAGGGCTGGGGAGTGCTCGTCCGCTCCGGCATGCACTGCGTGCACTCCTGGTACGAGCGCCGGGGCCTTACGGGGAGCATTCGCGCATCGTTCTATCTCTACAACAACCGAGGCGACATCGCCGCGCTCGTCCACGGCGTCCGGGAACTGCTCGAGCGCCTGCCCTCGCGGCCGGACGGGGCGCGACCGACGCCGCCACGCGGCCGACGGGCGCCGAAGGCACGTGTCGCATGAAGGGGATGTACATCGACTACACAGGAATCCGAGTCACCGATCTCGAGCGCGCGCACCGGTTCTTCACGGGCGCACTCGGACTGCGGGAGGTCCGCCGTGGAACCATGCACCATGGAGGCATCTGGGTCCTTCTGCGCGATCCGCGATCGAAGCAGCACCTCGAGCTGAACTGGTACCCGCCGGGCTCGGAGTTCGCGACCCGCTTCGTCGCGGGTGAGGGTCTCGACCACATCGGTGTTCGGGTCCGGGCCCTGCCCGACGCCGCCCGCCGATTGCGCCGCTACGGAGGGCGGCTCCAGACCCAGTTCCGGGAGGGTCGGCGCGTCGTGGTGGCGTACTATCGCGGGCCGGACGATATCTGGATCGAGCTCATCCAGCAGTAGCCGTCTACGGATCAGAGCGACTGCTCGACGATGCCGCCGAGCTCGCGGGTCAGGAGCTTGGCGATGTCCTCGCGCAGCTTCCTTCGCACCGACTCGGGGAGGGTCGACAGGCCGAGCCGGGCGGTACACGTCCCGACCTGGAGCAGGGCGGCGTACTCGAGCGCGCGCGCTTCGAGCAACTGGCGGACCGATTCTCGCAGATCCCGGGCCAGTTCCGGATCCGCCTTGAGTGATTTTTCGATGTGGCGGCGGATCTCGTCCTTGATGATGTCGCGGGTCGCATCGCGAACGATCTCCTCAGGCCGCAACAGGTCCCGGGTGCCCGCCAAGAGGACATCGATCGGCTCGCCGGACGAGGAGCCTTCTGCCATCGAATGGATGAACGGGGGTCGGCCCATAAGCGTTGTTGTGGACCGTGGCCGCGTGCCCCGGTGCGGCTCGACCTCGACCCAGGCCCGGTGGGGGTCCCCAAGCGAGCATGGAGGGGGAGGGAGGCCCCGGGGCATCAGCGGAGCGTTCGCGGGGAGACCGTGGCTTCGGGGAGGAGCTGGGCGATGCGATCGGAGGCGGCCAATGCGAGCAGGCTCTCGTCGCGATGGGCGCCGGCGATCACCCCGATCCCGATCGGGCATCCTCCGACCTCCGCGAGAGGGAGCGCCACCTCGGGCAGCCCGGAGTGACCCGCGACCGAGTTGAGCGCGAGGGCGCGAGGATAGAAGGACGCCCGTTCGGCGAGCGAGCGCCGGCGCGACAGTGCGATGCACGGGCTGGCCGGGAGCACCAGGGCCCGCCCGTTCCGGACGAGCGCCCGGACCCGACGCGCCACCCGGCGACGGAATCGCGCCTGCTTCGTAACCTCGGCTCGGGTGATCCGGCGGGCGGCCGCGAGCCGCTCGGCCGTTCGGGGCCCGAAGCGGGGGTGGGCCCGGCGGATCCAGTCGGCGTGCTCCGACCAGATCTGGGCGCCTTGGAGCACGCGGTAGGCTTCGTACCATGCCGCGGGGAGGTCATCGTAGATCCGAACCTCGTCGGTGATCCCCAGCTTCTCGGCCGCCGCCCGAAGGGTTCGCGCGGATCGCCGTTCCACGAGATCCCACGCATCCGACACGAGCACGTACTGACGGGGAGGTTCCCCCCTCCCGATGGACAGCGCGCGGCCGAATCGCTGGAGGGTGGGGCCGTCGCCCGCGAACCAGCCGACCGTGTCGTAACTCGGGGCGAGCGGAGTCATGCCTCGGACGGGAACCCGTCCGTGGGTGGGACGGAAGCCGAAGATACCGCAGAAGCTCGCGGGGTTCCGGACCGAGCCGCCCGTATCGGAACCGAGCGCTCCGTCCACCAGGCCTGCCGCGACGGCGGCCGCGGATCCGCTCGACGACCCTCCAGGCAGCCGATTCGGGCAGCGAGAATTGATGGGCGTTCCATAGTGGACGTTCGCTCCCTCCAGGCTGAACGCAAGTTCGTCGCAGATCGTCTTGCCCACCATGCGGGCTCCCTGCTCCAGCCATCGCTCGACGGCCGGCGCAGTGGAGCGCGCGGGAGCGTGCGTGGTCCGCCAATCCGGGTTCCCGCTACCGGTCCGCTCACCGCGAATGTCCAGCACGTCCTTGACGGCGAACGTCCGTCCGTTCAGCACTCCGCGTCCCGTCGGGGCACGGAGGACGCGCGGTCCCGGAACAAAGGCCCCGATCGGATCCACGCGGCGGTCGGGGCGGTTCGGATAGCGCATGGACCGGGGAAGGTCTGACGGAGGAATTAACCCTCCTTCCGGAGCGCACAACTCCGAGACCGCGGACCCTAGGGCCCGCGGGCTCCTCCCCCCGGCAGGTGGACCCGCTCGACGGAGACGGGGAGGCGAAAGGTCATTATTCCAGGGCCCCCCCCCGTGTGCGCAAGATGGGAGCCGAAGACCCTGCAGGCAACGGTCACGGCTTGTCTCGCCTCCTCTTCAAGAACCGTCGACGTCGGCTCGTTCTGGTGGTGTGGATCATCATCCTGCTCGCCATCGTTCCGATGGCGGCGTTCTCCTCTCAGTACATCAACTACTCCTCCTCGGGCAACGGCGTCTCGGGGAGCCAGTCGCAGCAGGCGCAGAACCTCCTCGCTCAGGGCCACCCCCAGAACTCGACGCTGTTCGCCGTGGTCGCGAACTCGAGCGCGCAGTACCCGACCCCCCAGGCGTTCTGTTCGCAGGCCCAATCGTTCGCCGCGGCGCTCGCCCAGAAGAACTACTCCCACTACGACTATACGGGCTCGATCTGCTACTCGGAAGCGACGCTCCTCAATGAGATCTACGGATCCCATCGGAGCACGATCGTCGCGGCGCACTCCTCGTTTGTGAACTACTCCGCGGAAGTGTACGCGTTCCCCCAGAAGTTCTACGCCGAGTGGGGGAACCAGAGCTACACCTACGCCGGAATCAACACCGCGTACACGAAGGTGGGCGGGCCGTACTCGAACTACACTGCGGCATTCAAGGCCAACCTCCTTCAGAACTACTCGACCTCGGTCGCCCCGCTCTCCCAGGTCAATACGGCAATCTTCTGGTCGGCACCGCCGAGCATCCCTTCCAGCGGCGAGGTGAGCATCATCGTCCTGGTCTCCAACCTGCAGAACTACACGAGCGCCTACGATCTCGAGACCTCGATCGGGCTCGTGCTGAACCCGGCGGGACCCATCGTGATCGCGCCGAGCGTGGTCGCCTCCTTCCTCCTCCCCGGGAACGGAGGCTGGAACTACGTCCTCGACAACGGCTGGACGGACATTCCGTTCCCCTTCGAGGACCTCTTCACCGCCCTGCGCACCCAGTACGTCAGCCCCGACGGGACCACCCAGATCCTGCTCGTCATCTTCAACGTCCCGGATTCCTACCGCAGTTCCGACAACACCTACCCGGCGCAGATCGCGACCCCGGGCGTCCGCAACCTCGCGACCGAGTACTTCGGCCCCAGCGCGGGGGTCACGGGGAGCGGAGCGATCAGCTACGATACCCAGGCGCTGACCGCCTCCTCCGACTTCCTCTTCGCGCTGACGTTCGTCTTCCTCGCGATCGCCGTTCTCATCACGCTGAGATCCTGGGTCGCGCCGCTCCTCACAATCCTGTTCGTGCTAATCGGCACGCTCTTCGGCGATGTGGCGATCTTCACGACGGGCCTCCTCTTCGGCCCGGTCGACTATCTTGTGACGTACACCCTCGAGGCGGTGACCCTCGGGATCGTCACCGACTATCTGGTGTTCCTCCTGTACCGCTACCGTGAGGAGGTGCACCAGGGCGTCGACCCGCAGCTCGCGATCGAGCGGGCGACGGACACGGCGGGATTCGCCGTGCTCACGAGCGCCATCATCGTCGCGGTCGGCCTCGGCGTCCTCAGTTTCATTCCCGGTCTGCCGAGCTGGGGCCCGGTGCTGTTCATCGCCGTCATGCTGATCGGCATCTGCGAAGCGACCTTGCTCCCCGTCCTGACGAGCTACATCGGGCCCCGGATCTTCCTGAAGAAGGCCCGGATCCCCGGCCCGATGAAGCCCATCGAAACCACCGGGTTCTACCGTGCCTCCAACTTCTCCGTCCGCCGACGCTACCTCGTGATCGCGCTCGTGGCCGTCCTCGCGATCCCCGCCATCGCGGTGGCGCTCACGGTCCCGACGACGTACGACGTGACCCAAGGCTTACCGTCCAGCCTGCCGAGCGTGCAGGCCCAGCAGCAGCTCGACTCCGCGTTCGGGTCGAACCAGCTCTACCCGACGTACGTGCTCGTGCAGGATCCCTCCGGGTACCTCCTCCCCGACGGCCGGATCTCTCCCGCGGGCGCTGCGCAGTTAAACGCGACCGCGACGCACATCCTCAGCTTCTCGGGGGTCAAGTCGGCGATCGGCCCGTACGTCTCCGGGAATCGAACGACCTCCGCCACGAAGTCGGCCGCCACGACGTTCATCTTCGACAATGGCACCTGGGCGTACTGGGCCGTCTTCACGAACTACAATCCGTTCACCAACCAGGCGATGGACCTCGTCGGCCAGATGCGATCGAACTCGAGCTGGGTCGTGGGAGGGATCAGCGCGGCGTCGCTCGACCAGAAGAACCAGAACAACATCGTCTACCCCGAAATCGAGATCCTGATTGTCCTGCTGATCGGGGTCGTTCTTGGCTTCGCCTTCCGCTCGCTGTCCTACCCCATCATCTCCCTCACCGGGGTCTACATCAGCATCTCGGTGACGATCGTGCTCCTGTACTGGATCAGTACGTACCTCCTCGGTCAATCGCTGATCTACCTCATCCCGCTGATCCTGTTCGTGATCCTCCTGTCGCTCGGGAACGATTACACCGTGTTCATCCTCAGCCGGGTCGTGGAGGAGCGAAAGCTGGCGGAGAAGAAGATCGCGATCCCGCGGGCCATCGCCCACTCCGGGGTCGTCGTCACGTCCCTCGGATTGATCCTCGCCGTCTCGCTCGGCTCGCTCGGACTTCAGCCCATCAGCTTCCTCGAGCAACTCGGGATCGCGTTCGCAATCTCGCTCGTCATCGACACGTTCATCATCCGCCTGTTCTACTTCCCGGCGATGCTGGCGGTCTTCGGCCGCAAGTGAGCCCGCGCGCGCCCGGCGCGAGCGGGAAAGGGCTTATGGCGCGCTCCGCTTCGGCGGGGCCCGTGGGCCGGTAGATCAGCGGAAGATCGCTACCTTGGCAAGGTAGAGGCCGCGAGTTCAAAGGGAGCGGGAAGGAGCGCCCGTTCCGGAAACTCTCGCCCGGTCCACTTCCCCGACCGGCTCCTCAGCACGTTCGACATATGACGATAGCATGGACGACAGCAGAGCTACCGATTTATACCCCGCCCGAGGTGGACCGGGGAATGGACGCCGAGATCCGCGAGAAGATCGCTGGCGAGGTCGTCCTCTCCGCCCACCCCGGCCGCACCTTGCGCAAATGGCGGGAGGATTTCGAGATCAGCCAGCGGGACCTCGCACGCCATCTCGAAACCGTGCCCTCGGTGATCAGCGACTACGAGTCCGAACGCCGGGCGAGCCCCGGGGCGGGGTTCATCCGGCGGTACGTCCAGGGGCTGGTCGATCTGGACACCCTGCACGGCAGCCGGGTCGGCCAACGCCTCGGAGCCCGGCCCCATTCGGAAGGCATCCTCGGGATGCGGGAGTTCTCCGTCGCCGTGCCGCTGAAAGCCTTCGCCGAACGGCTGGACGCGAAGGCCGTGGGACGGGTCGGCCTCTCGCGCGACATCCATGGCTACACCCTGCTCGACGCGCCCCGCGCGATCCTCTCGATCGACGCGGCGCATTACGTCGAGGTCTACGGCTGGACGACCCAGCGCGCCCTCATCTTCGCGAACGTCCGCTATGGGCGATCGCCGATGGTCGCCATCCGGGCCCACCCGCTCAAACCGGCCGCGGTCGTGTTCGCCAACCCGGGCCGCATCGACCCGCTCGCGATCCGCCTGAGCGAGGTCGAGAACATCCCTCTCCTCACCACCGCGCTCCCGGCGTCCACGATCCTGGAGCGGCTCGAGGAGCTGTAACGCACGGAGATCGAACCACATGGAAGCAGGCATAGTGAGCTATGGGGTGTATGTGCCCCGGTACCGGATCACGCCGACCGAGATCGGGAAGGTATGGGGGGTCGACGGCGCGAGCATGGGCCAGGGGCTCAACGTCCACCGCAAGAGCGTACCGGCGCCGGACGAGGACACGATCACGATCTCGACGGAGGCCCTGCGCACGGCGCTGATCCGCGGGGCGATCGATCCCCAGGAGATCGGGGCCCTCTACGTGGGATCGGAATCCCACCCGTACGCGGTCAAGCCGACCGCCACGGTCGTCGCGCAAGCGGTCGGGGCCACTCCGAACCTCACCGCGGCCGACTTCGAGTTCGCGTGCAAGGCCGGGACCGCGGCGATCCAGACCTGCCTCGGCCTCGTCGAGTCGCGGATGGTCCGATACGGCGTCGCGATCGGCTCGGACACCTCGCAGGGGGCCCCCGGCGACGCGCTCGAGTACAGCGCGAGCGCGGGCGGCGCCGCGTTCGTGATCGGGCGCGAACGGGTCATCTGCTCCTTGCGCAAGACGCTCTCCTACACGACCGATACTCCGGACTTCTGGCGCCGAGAGGGCGAGCGGTACCCGAGCCACGGGGGCCGATTCACCGGCGAGCCCGCCTACTTCCGCCACGTCACCGAGTGCGGGCGTCGCCTGATGGAGGAGGTCGGGAGCACGCCGCGGGACTACGCGCACGTCGTCTTCCACCAGCCCAACGGGAAGTTCCCGCAGCGGGTCGGCAAACAGATGGGGTTCACCGAGGAGCAGATGCGCCACGGGCTCGTCACGCCCTACATCGGCAACACGTACTCCGGCGCGGCCCTGATCGGGCTCGCCAACGTCCTCGATTATGCCCAGCCCCACGAGCGGATCCTCATGGTCGGGTACGGTTCCGGCGCGGGAAGCGACGCCTTCGATCTCGAGACGACGGAGGAGATCGCCCGCTTCGACCGGGGCTACGGCCGTCCCGTCCAGGACTACCTCGATCACGGGATCGAGATTCCGTACGCGGTCTACGCGAAGTTCCGCGGAAAGATCCACATGGGAGGCGAGTAACGATGCGCGAGGTCGCCGTTCTCGGCGCCGGACAGACGAAGTTCGGCGAGCTGTGGGACCGGTCCTTCCGGGAGATCGGCATCGAGGCCGGCCTCCAGGCGCTGGTGGATGCGAAGCTCGAGTCGGCCCAGCTCCAAGGCCTCTTCCTCGGCAACATGGCCGCCGGCCGCCTGATCGATCAGGAACAGATCGCGCCCCTGATCCTCGACTACGCCGGGCTCGGGAATCGCAACCTCCCCGCCGTTCGGGTCGAAGGCGGAGGAGCCTCGGGCGCGCTCGCGCTGCACGCGGGATACCTCGCGGTGGCGAGCGGGCAGTACGACTTCGTGGTCGTCGGAGGGGCCGAGAAGCTGACGGACGTGCCGGACATCACCGGCAACCAGATCACCGATTCGGCCGCCGATCACGAGTGGGAGGTTGTCTTCGGCGCCACCCTTCCCGGCCTCTGGGCGCTCATCGCCCGACGCCACATGCACGAGTACGGGACCAAGCGCGAGGAGTTCGCGGCGGTCCCCGTCCAGGACCACGAGATGGCGGCCAAGAACCCCAACGCGCACTACCGCAACAAGATCACGCTGGAGCAGGTCCTCGGGGCCACGCCGGTCGCGCAGCCCCTCGGCATGCTCGACTGCGCCCCGCTTTCGGACGGAGCCGCCGCGGTTGTGCTCGGCCCGATGGAGGTCGCGCGCAAGTACACGGACACTCCGATCCACATCTCGGCGAGCCAGGTCGCCTGCGACACGATGTCGGTCCACCACCGACGCGACATTACGACGCTCGATTCGACCGCCGTCGCCGCGCGGCGCGCCTTTCAGCAAGCCCGGCGGACGCCGAAGGACGTGCAGATCGCCGAGATCTTCGATGGTTATTCGATCGGAGCGCTCGTGGCGCTCGAGGACATCGGGTTTGTGGCGAAGGGCGCTGCGGGCGCCGCCTTCGCGGCCGGCGAGTTCGGCCGCGGCGGCCGCGTGGTGGTGAATTCCTCGGGAGGGCTGAAGGCCCAGGGGCGCCCGTTTGGAGCGGTGGGGGTCGCGCAGGTCGTCGAGCTGGTCCGCCAGCTCCGCGGCGACGCGAAGGACCGGCAGGTCGCCGGAGCGAACCTTGGACTCGCGCACGATGTGGGTGGGACGGGAGCTACGAGCGTGGTCCACCTGCTGGAGAGGACCAACTAGGTGGGTACGATGTCGATCGCACGATTCTGGCGCGAAACGCCTCGCCGGTACAACCTCGGCGGATCGAAGTGCTCGATCTGCAGCACCGTGTACTTCCCGCCCCGCTCCGTATGCCCCACCTGTACTCACCACCGCCACTCGATCGGCAAGATGCAGCCGCTCCAGCTCTGCGGGGACGGCGAGATCTTCTCGTTCTCCATCGTCCATGACGCGGCCGAGGGGTTCGAGATGCAGGTGCCCTACGTGCTCGCGCTCGTGAAGACGGTGGAGGGGCCGATGCTCACCGGGCAGATCGTCGACGTCGACCCGGTGGAGGTCGAGATCGGAATGCCCGTCCACGCGATGTTCCGCAAGCTCCGCGAGGAGGGACGCGCGGGCGTCATTCACTACGGCTACAAGTTCGCCCCGTCGACCGCCGAGGACCGCCGGCCTCACCGCGGCGGCTCCAACGAGCCGTCCCCGGTGGCGGAGCCCCCCGGGCGGAGCCGGGCCTCGGCGTGACGGATCGGACGACCTCCGTGGACGCGCGCGAGAACGACGAGCCGCCGGCGGACGAGGAACGGGCCCGGACGTATGCCGAGGGGTTCGGTGCGGGGATCCGCACCGCGCTCAAGGACATCCTCCAGCACGTCTCCCAAGGCTACACCGCCTCCGAGCTTCGCCTCCTCGTGCAGGGCCGGCTCGCGCGACTCGGAGACGAGGTCGAGCTCAAACGACGGAGCATGCTCGGACCCCTCCGAACGCGCGCGGACGTCCTCTTCGCGAACGGGCCGCCGCCCCCGCGTCGCTGGTCGCCCGGTGGAGGGGCCATCCGCGTCGTCCCTCGCCAGAGCTACCTCGTCAACGAACCGCAGCCCTCCCGCGCCCTCGCGCTGGTCGCGGCGGCCATGGCGGACTTCCCCCGGACGATCCTGCTCTCCTTGCACCCTCCCGCGCTGCCCGGACTCCCCGCCGCGCGTCGCGTCGAACTCAACCTGACCTCGGTGGGCGCGCCGGGCGAGGCCGCCCGCCCGATCCCGCTGGGCCAGATCGGCGGCCGGCTGCGCGAGGCGATGGCGGGAGGAGCCCTCGTCTATACCGACGCGCTCGACTTCCTGCTCGCCGAAGAGCCCACCGACACGATGGTGCAGTTCGCGGCCTGGCTCGCCGACGAGGCGCGCAGCACCGACTCCGCGGTCGTCGTGTCGATCGACGCCGCGGCGCTCGACCTCAAGCAGTTCACCCGCATCCAGCGAACGTTCTCGACGCAGGCGTGAGCCGGAGGAGATCGCACCGATGGACATCGCCTTCTTCACCGATTCCTACCTCCCGACGCGCGACGGCGTCGCCGTGACCGTCGACGGGCTCGCGCGATCGCTCACCCGGCAGGGCCACCAGGTCCACGTCTACGCGCCGCACGCGGTCCGTGGAGAGCCGACCCGGGAGTCGGTGGAGGGCGGGGTCCGGGTCGTGCGTTTCCGTTCGGTACCGGTGCCGCTGTACACCCAGTACTCCCAGCCCCTGTTCTCCTCCGTCCTTCCGCTCTGGGCGCGCTCGGCCGAGCGGGTGCTATCGCAAGCCGATGTCGTCCACGTTCACTCCCCGGGGTTCATCGGCAGCATCGGCTTCCTGCTCGCCCGCCATCTCCGCGCCCCGCTTGTCGGGACGTTTCATACCAACCTCGGCGCGATGCAGGACAGCGTTCCTTCGAAGTGGCTGATCCCCACGTTCTTCCGCCTCGCGTGGTGGTACAACGTCGGCCTGTACTGGCGATGCAACATCACGACCGCGCCGACCGAAGCGGCGCGCTCGGCGCTGCTCGCGCATGCCTCCAAGCCGTTCCGCCGGCCCGTCGAGGTCATCCCGAACGGCATCGACCTCGACAACTTTCACCCCGGCCTGAACGTACCCGACTGGAGGACGCGGTGCGGCCTTCCGCCCCACCCCCTCGTCACCTACCTCGGTCGGTTGACGGTGGACAAGGGCGTCCACCGCTTCCTGGACGCGATCGCGAACGCCGCCGATCTCACGGACATGGTGGCGATCGTCGGCGGGACCGGGCCCGAAGAGGCGGCGGTGCGCGAGCGGATCGCACGCGATAACCGTCTCTCCGGCCGCGTACGCTACGTCGGGCCGGTCGTGGAAGCCGAGAAAGGGGCGCTGCTCGCCCAATCGTCGATCTTCGTGCTTCCGTCGACGAGCGATACCGCCAGCATCGGGATGCTCGAGGCCATGGCATGTGGAACCCCCTGCATCGGCCCGGATGTCGGCGGACCGGCGGAGATCGTCCAGGACGGGGTCACGGGCCGGCGGGTCGCCGTTCAGGACCCCGCGGCGCTCGCGCGCGCGATCGTCGCCTTGGTCGATCGTCCCCAGGAGCGGCGTCGCATGGGAGAGAACGCCCGCACGTTCGTTCGAACGACGGCCTCGATCGACGCGATGGCATCGCGCATATCCGAGCTCTACCGGCGACTGATCGACCAAGGAGCCTCGCCGGGGCGATCCGGGTCCGGTTAGCCCGCGGACGAGGCTCGGGGTGGGGCGGGCCTGTCGGGAGCTTCCGTCCCGGGCGGCCGTCGCCACGGGACCTTTGAACCCGAGTTTGCTGGCTTAGAAGGCCAGTGCTTCATCCAAGCTAAGCTACAGGCCCGGACGGTCGGTACGAGCCCTCGCCCCTTAATCCTTGGCTCGCGCTCGGCCGCTTCCGGCCGAGGCGATCAGGTGGGCGAGGCGCAACGGTTCCGGCCAAAAGCCCCGTACCGTGGTTCGCCGGATCAACGCGAGCGCGTCGACCCGGCGGCAGCCCACGACGCTCGCGAAGATCGGTCGCCCGGAGGTGGGCACCCGGAACAGGCGATGGGCCGTGAGGAGCGCGTAGCGACGTCGCGCGTCCCGCGGGAACCACTTCACGAGGGCGGCCCGTATCCGCGCGAGGTCCGGGGCCCGGCGCGTCAGGCTAACGACCGGTAGACGGAGCTCGCTCGCGAGCCGGTCGAGATCGACCACGTTGAATCCTCCGAGCACGATCCCGTCCACTAGCACCGCCCGGAGATCGGCGAGGTGTCCGGTCCGGCGCACGAGCTCGACCGCGCGCTCGGTCGCGTCGCGGCCGTCGACCTCGACCGAGCCCACCTCGACCGCCTCGACATACTCCGGCGCGGAGACCGTGACCGCGGCGATGGGAGCTCGACGATCCATGCGCCGGAAGGCACCGTCATCGATGCCGACGACCCGGACATGCGGTTTCACGAGCGCCCGACGCAACGATATGACCCTGCGCGGGGTCGTTGCCGCCGGATGTCGTCGGACGTGCTCGCGGTCCGGTGTCCGCACTGCGGCACGACTTTCGGCGTCCTCCCCGGCTCGGGTCCCGCGACGCAGTGGCTTCCGTGCCCCCAATGCCGTACCCCGGTGCCGGTCGTGCTTCCGCGCGACCATCCGCCCCTCTTCAGCTGGGAGATCTATCCCGGCCTATATCCCAGCTACATTCCCCCGCGGCCGCCTCGGGTGCGTCGCCGGCCGGCCACGATCTACGTCCTCCTCGCGTCGCTCGTGATCTGCGCGGGGCTCGTCGGCGCGTTCGGCTACATCGCGGTCCTCGCCCAGCAGCCGTCGACCTACACGGTGAACGGAACGGTCATCGCTCCGAACGGCTCGCCGCTCGCGGGGGCTCAGGTCGAACTGACGACGGAGGCGAACCAGTCCTCGAGCGTCATCACGGGGCTCGGGGGGACGTTCTCCTTTGCGAACGTGCCCCTCGGCGGGGTCCTGGTCAATACGACGAAGACCGGCTACGCCTACACCGCGGTCTACCTCTTCCTCTCGACGGTGTATGTATCGGGGGGATCGTCGACCGGGATCTCCCTGACCCTGAATCCATCTCCGGCGAACAACACGACGCTCTACGTCACTCCGTTCCCGACGCTCGAGTCGTTCGTGACGGACCTGGGGGCGGCCGCCGGATTGCTCGCCCTCGTCGCGGTCGTCGATGGGTTCGCGATACTCCGCACGCGTCGATCCTCGCGCCCGATCTTCGGTGTCGCGGCCGGGTTCGGATCCCTCCTCGCCCCTCTACCCATCGCGCTCCTCAGCATCGAGGTGGCCGCGCCGATCCCGTCCCTGATGACGATCCCGGTGGCTGTGCTCGGCGGCTTCGCGGCAGGGATCGGGCTGGTCGAGATGGCCCTCGCCGGACAGCCTTCGGAGGCTTAGTGCGAACCCCGGGGATCCAGCGTCGCGCGCCGCTCGTTCTTCTCGATCGGGCGTCGGGTCCGATAGCCCCCCGAGAGCGGGTGGTAGTACGCCACCCGGTCCTCCCCGCGCTGCCAACATAGGAACACGAGCTCCCCGTCGACCGTACCGTAGAAGTCGATCAGACCGCTGTCGAGGTCCTTGATCTCGATCCCTTCCTCGCGCAAGGCCCCGACCCGGTCTTCGATGCGCTGCGTGAGCCGACGCCATTCCTGATCCAAGCGGTCCTTGTGCTCGCGATCGGGTAGATCCGGCGAATCGATCTCCGGCCCCCAGAACGACGCGAGCCGGTGGACCTCCTCGTGCACCGCGCGCAGGCGGTCGACCATGACCCGGAGCTGAGGCAGCACCTCGTCGAGCTGGGGCAGGCGAGCGTTGGCTTCCTCGACCGTCCACCGCCGAGCGATGGCCGGACGCGGCTCGGGAGTTTCGCGCGCCATGGTTCCCCTCACCCAACGATGCGACTACCGGTATTTACGCATGTCAATTGCACACGCTTCCGATGGTAACCTCGGGAGGGAACGGACCCGAGTGCCCTGCCGGACGTGGGGTCGTTCAGGCGGCGTGGATCGGGAGCCGCTCGACCGGCCAGTGGGCGTCCCGGTACGCGCGCTCAACCTCGAGGCCGTGCGGTCCGTCCCGGACCTCGAGTTCAATCTCGACGGTCACCCGGCCCGGCGGAAGGTCGGGCGACTCCCGCTCGTGGTTAAGATGGCGGACGTTGGCGCCGGAGTCGGCGGCGACCTTCAAGAACGCTGCGAGCTGGCCGGGAACGTCGCGCATGGCGGAGCGCAGCCGAAGCAGCCGGCCCTCCGCCGCGAGCCCGATGAAGAGCACGTGATCGAGCACGAACGGGTCGAGGTTGCCCCCGCTGACGACGACGACCACGGGACCATCGCGCGCGAGCTCGGGGTGCTCGAGAAGGCCGGCGAGCGCGGCCGCCCCGGCGCCTTCGGCGAGCACCTTCGCGAGCTCGAGGAGCAGGAAGGAAGCTCGCGCGATCGCGCGGTCGTCGACCACGAAGGCTCGGGCGTGCACCGCGCGGAGGATCTCGAGCGGCAACCGACCGATGTGGCGCGTCGCGAGACCATCGGCGAAGGTGTTCGGAGTCGCTCCCTCGATGACCTTGCCCGCGGCGAGCGACGCCCGCAGCGTGTCCGCGCCGGACGGCTGGATCCCGATCACCTCGGCGGAACTGCCCTGCGAATGGAGGCCGGCCGCGATTCCCGACAGAAGGCCCCCACCCCCCACCCCCGCGATCACCCGGCGTACCATCGGTAGGTCCTCGAGGATCTCGAGGCCGACGGTGCCTTGGCCGGAGATGACGTCGGGATCGTCGTAGGGATGCACGTATGTCAGCCGCTCTCGGGCGGCGAGCTGGAGGGCGTACTCGTGCGCTTCATCGTAGTTCGCGCCGTGTAGCAGGACCCGCGCCCCCAGCGACCGGGTCCGGGTGATCTTGAGCGGGGACGCGGTCTCGGGCATCACGATCGTCGCGGGAATCCCCCGCTCGCGGGCCGCCCAGGCCACGCCTTGCGCATGGTTACCCGCCGAAGCAGCGGCGACGCCCCGACGAGCATCGTCCTCCGGGATCTGCGCGATCCGGTTGATAGCCCCTCGGATCTTGAAGGCGCCGGTCGTCTGGAAGTTCTCGAGTTTGAGATACACCGCGGCGTCGCCGAGTCCGGGAAACGGAGGAGCTCGTATGAGCGGGGTGCGGACGATGTGCCCGCGCAGCCGGGCGGCCGCGGCGAGGACATCGACGGGGCGTCCCGCGTCTCCAAACACGATCGGGGAGTTCCCCACGTCGCACCGATTCGGCCGCGGACCATAATGGTTGAGGCTCCCCCCGCTTCGAATCCGGCGCCGCTCGGGGGTCGGAATCCGGTCCGGGGCGGTGGAAAGTCTCCGTTGGTCGCGTGAGGTGACCCGCCACGTTTGCGTCGAAACTCTTAACGACCCTCGCACCGATTCCAGGGGAGTGGCGCCGGCTCGAACGCCCGCATCGCCGCAAGTGGACGAATACCTTGCGCAGCTCCCTCCCAAGTTCCGGGCCGCGCTCCAAAATTTGCGCCGAACGATCCGATCCGCGGCTCCGGACGCTGAGGAGGTCATCAGCTACCGAATCCCGGCCTTCCGTCGGAACGGAATGCCGGTCTATTTCGCGGCGTTCAAGGACCACTGTAGCTTCTTTGTGGGGAGCGTTCGCGTCCGACGCCGGTTCTCGGCCGCGTTGAAGCCATTCGAGAGCGGGAAAGGTACCCTTCGCTTCACTCCGGAGCACCCCCTGCCCACGGATCTAGTCACGCGCATCGTGAAGGCACGCGTGGCCGAGAACCTAGCCCGAAGGACTCGGTGATTCCGCGCCGCACGCTCGGGCGGGCAACGCTCCGGCGCTATGGTTCGGTCCATCCCAGCAAAAATTCGATTTTCTCTCGTAAGAAATCGCGATTTCGGATAAGGCGTTATATAGGGTACCTTTCTCCCCCGTCCCCACCGGAGGCAGGACCCCCTATCGACCTATGGCCCGACGTCATAAACCACGCCGAGGGTCTCTTGGCTTTTCACCCCGCAAGCGCTCCGCCCGGGCGCTCCCCCGGGTCCGCTCCTGGGCCCTCGCTCCCACGAAGGCTCCGGCGATCGAAGGGTTTGCCGGATTCAAAGTCGGGATGACCCATGCATTCCTCGTAGACTATCGAAAGCGATCCACCACTGCCGGCCAGGAACTGTCCGTCCCGGTCACGGTCGTAGAGGTACCCCCCATGCGAGCGGTCGGGGCCCGCATCTACGCTCGGAACCCCTACGGTAAGCGGGTCGTCGCCGAGGTATGGGGAGAGAACCCGGTTCAGGAGATCGGCCGGCGGATCTCCCCGCACCCGCCGAGCTCGCCCGAGGCCCGCCTCGCGTTCGGGCACGCTGCGGGTGAGGACGTCCGCCTGATCGTCCACACGCAACCCCACCTCATCACGGGAGTTTCATCGAAGACCCCGGAGATCTTCGAGGTCCGCGTCGCGGGAGACCAGTTCGAGGACCGTCGCGCCTTCGCGCTCACCGCCGTGGGGACCGAGGTCTCCGTCGATCAGCTGACGGCCGAGGGCCAGTTCTTGGATGTCATCGGTGTCACCAAAGGCTTCGGTTTCCAGGGCCATATCCAGCGCTGGGGGGTCAA
This sequence comes from Thermoplasmata archaeon, assembly GCA_035532555.1. Lineage (NCBI taxonomy): Archaea > Methanobacteriati > Thermoplasmatota > Thermoplasmata > Thermoplasmata archaeon. Next base: position 33,763 of record DATKQS010000002.1, read on the forward strand.
GCTCCAGCCGCGCAAGAATTCCAAGCACCGCCGCATGATCGGGACCCTTGGCCCCCACAATCCGAGCTTCGTCACCTATCGGGTCCCTCAAGCCGGGCAAACCGGGTACCATCGGCGTACCCAGCTCAACATGCGGGTCCTCAAGGTCGTCCGCGATCCACGGACGGACCCGATCACTCCCGCCGGCGGCTTTCCGCACTACGGCGAGGTCCGTAGCGCGTGCATCGTTCTTCACGGGTCGCTACCGGGCCCGGCGAAGCGCCTCCTGCGCTTCCGCACCCCGATGCGGGCCCGCGTGAGCACCGTCGAGAAGGTCGACCTACGCTACTTCAGTACCCGGTCGAAGCAGGGCGCATGACGGCTCCCGAGCCGCCGGTGCGCTCCCCGGCTCCCTCCGCGCCTCATGTTCCCCAGCATCGGGTCCACCTGCTCGGACTGGACGGCACTCCGAAGGAGAAGGCGACGGTCCACCTCCCGCTCGCCTTCTCGGTCCCGGTTCGGGTCGACCTGATCCGCCGCGCCGTGCTCGCGGCCCGCTCCCACCGGCGCCAGCCGTACGGGACGGGACTCACCTCGGGCCGGCGACACTCGGTGCGTTGGTCGGGTAAAGGCAAGGGGGTTTCGCGCTCCCCTCGACTCATGGATTCGATGACCGGGGCGCAGGCGCCGAACACCGTCGGGGGCGGCCGCGCTCACCCACCCAAGGTCGAACGGATCTGGGCCCAGAAGATCAACGTCAAGGAGCGCAAGCTCGCGTTCGCGTCCGCGCTCGCCGCCACCCGGGTCGTCCCGCTCGCAGAAGCCAGGGGCCACACCGTCCCGAAGGACACCCACCTCCCGTTCGTCCTCGAGGACCCGGTCGAGGAGATCATGACCGCAGCCGCCGCACGCGACGTGTTGGAGAAGCTGCATCTGTGGGACGACATTGAGCGCGCACGGGATCACTCCCATCTTCGCGCGGGGCGCGGCAAGCTCCGCGGACGCGTCCGCCGGACCCCCCGCAGCGTCCTTGTGGTCACAAGCGGCCCGGACCAGGCCCGCGGCTTCCGCAACCTCGCGGGCGTCGAGGTCGTCTCGGTCCACCAGCTCGCGACGGAGGACCTCGCTCCGGGCGGTGATCCGGGCCGGATGACGCTCTTCTCTCACGCGGCGCTCGAGGGGCTCCGCACTCGACTCGGGGAGGTGGCCGCATGAGCGATCTGCGCCACCGCATCCTACTGCACGCCTACGTGACCGAAAAATCGATGGACGAGATGGAACGCCAGAACAAGCTCGAGTTCAAGGTCGACCAGCGCGCCACGCGCGCCGAGGTCAAGCGCGCGGTCGAGCAGATCTACCAGTGCAAGGTGGACAAGGTCAACGTCAAGATCGTGAAGGCCGGCAAGATCGCCACCGTCCGGTTCAAGAAGGAGTACTCGGCGGAGGACATCGGCAGCCGAGCGGGAGTGTTCTGATGGGGAAGCGGATCATCTCCCGACGCCGCGGCGCCGGCACGCCCACGTACCGATCCCCGAGCCATCGGCACCACGGGCCGATCTACCATCCCTCCCCCTCCGTCGTGGGTGAGGGAACGGTCGTAGGGATCGTTCACGCTCCCGGCCGCACCGCTCCCGTCGCCGAGATCTCCACGCCGAGCGGGGACGTCATCCGCACGATCGCGAGCGCGGGGATCGCCACGGGCGACGCGATCTCTCTCCATCGCGGTCCGGTGACCCACGGAGCGCTGCTCTCCCTCGGGGAAATCCCCGACGGCACGCTCGTGTGCAACCTCGAGGTCAAACCGTTCGACGGAGGCCGGCTTGTACGGGCCGCCGGGACGAGCGCCCTCGTCACGGCCCATGCCGGCAAGCTCGTGACCGTGCAGCTCCCGTCGGGAGCGTTCAAGCAGTTCCTCATCACCTGCCGCGCCCAGGTCGGAGCCGTGGCCGGAGGCGGTCGACTCGAGCGCCCCATTATCAAGGCCGGTAAGAAGTTCCACGCGACGCGCTCGCTCGCACGCGCACCCCTGAAGGTCCGTGGGGTCGCGATGAACCCGGTCAACCACCCGTTCGGAGGCGGCGCCCACCAGCACGTCGGGCGGCCGAGCACGGTATCGAGCGGCACATGGCCCGGCGCGAAGGTCGGTCGGTTCAGCCGCTCCCAGCGCAAGAAGCGCCGGGTGCGCGGACGCGATACAGGGACGGTGTAATGCATCATGGCACGATCGAAGAAGATCAAGAAGGTGGAGACGCGCCGCAAGCGCGAGTTCACGTACCGTGGGTACACCCTGCCGCGCCTGAAGGAGATGAACCTCGAGGAGCTCGCGAAGGTCCTCCCGGCCCGCGCGCGCCGGTCGATTCGCCGCGGGTTCAACGTGGAGACGACACGCTTCTTCGGCCGGATGCGCGAAACGCCCCCCGACAAGGTGCTCAAGACCCATTGCCGGGACGCCCTCGTGCTCCCCGAGCACATCGGCCGACGGGTCGCGATCTACAACGGCAAAGAGTTCAAGGAAGTCGAACTGCGCCCGGAGATGATCGGGCACTACTTCGGGGAGTTCTCTCTGACCCGCCGGTTCGAGAAGCACTCCGGACCCGGAGTCGGCGCGACGCGTTCGTCGAAGTTCATGCCGCTGAAGTGAAGGAGGGAACGGAACGATGCGAGGATACACCTATCGCGACGAGGCCGGCACGAGCGTCGCTCGTGCCCGCGGCGTCGAGCTCCCGATCTCTCCGAAGAAGACCTACGAGGTCCTCAACGCGATCCGCGGGCTCCCGCTCGAGCGCGCGCGCACCGTCCTCGAGGATGCCGTCGAGCTCCGCCGCGCGATCCCGTTCCGGCGCTACAATCAGGAGACGTCCCACAAGCGCGGCGTGGGACCGGGCCGGTTCCCGAAGAAGGTCGCGAAGAACGTGCTGCAGATCCTGCGCAACGCGGAATCGAACGCGGAGTACGAGAGCCTCGACACCGACCGGCTCTACGTCAAGGTCGCCGCCTCGAGCCGGGGCCGAATTCTGAAGGCGTCGATGCCCCGCGCCCACGGTCGCGCGACGCCGTGGAACGAGCAGACCACCCACATCGAGATCGTCCTCGCCGAGCGGAAGGAGGCCTAGAGTGAGCGCCGAACGCAAGGTCATCGAGGAGGCGACACGGCGGGTCCTGCTCAAGGACTATCTCGTCGGCGAGAGCGCGCGGGCCGGCTTCGGCGGGCTCGACATCCAACGCACCCCGATGGGCACACGCGTCACGCTGATCTGCGAACGCCCCGGGATTCTGATCGGTCGGCGCGGCGAGCTCATCAAGCGGCTGACGGAGGACATCCAGGCCCGGTTCAAGCTCGACAACCCTCAGATCGAGGTCCAGGAGGAACGCAACCCGTCCCTCAACGCCCAGCTCATGGCCGAGAAGCTCGCCTCGACCCTCGAACGCGGCTGGCACTTCCGTCGCGCGGGGCACTCGACCGTCCGCCGCATCATGGAATCCGGCGCGCGCGGCTGCCAGGTCATCCTCTCGGGGAAGCTGACCGGCGAGCGGCACCGCACCGAACGGTTCAAGGCGGGGACGATCAAGTACTGCGGCGAAGCCGTGCACCTGTGGATGGGCAAGGGATTCTACCAGGCCCGTCTCAAGCCCGGGGTCATCGGCGTCAACGTCTGGATCATGCGCCCGAACGCGAAGCTCCCCGACGAGATCAAGGTCAAGGGCGTGGAGGCCCGACCGGCCCCCGCGCCGATCGATCTCCCGCCCGTCGAAGGCGCCGAGCTACCGCCCGGACCCGGCCCCGCGATCGCGGCGGCCGTGGCCGGGCCGGAGGCCCCCGCGTGACGCTGCTGAGAATGAAGGACCTGCGGGCGCTCAGCGACGACGAGCTGCGCCGCCGCATCTCCGACGCCGAAGGCGATCTCTTGCGCGAGCGCGGCATCGCCGCCATGGGAGGCGCGCCCCCGAGCCCCGGGAAGATGCGCGCGCTGCGCACCAACGTTGCCCGGGCCCTGACCGTGCTCCAGGAGCGCCACCTCGCTCCCACTTCCGCCGAACCGAACGCGAGCGCCTAGAGTGGAATGACGATGGTCGGCAAGGGAGAGCTCACGGGTGCCGACCGCGCCGCGCTCGCCGGCGAGATCCTCGGGGCCGCCATCTCGGTCGACCGCGCTCCGGGGATCCGGACGCTGCCTCTGCGCGGCACGATCGTCGATGAGTCCATGAACATCTTCACGGTCCGACTGGCCGACCATGGCCGCGTCGTGCGCGTGCCCAAGTCCGGGATGCTCGGGACGCTTCTCCTCGGCGAACGCGAGTTACCGTTAATAGGCGAAAGTCTTCGCGTTCGACCCCAGGACCGCACCAAGCGCATCCTCGCCGGCGGTTCCCGGAGGATCCGATGAGTCCCGCTCCAGTATCTCGCACCCGACGCGCCCGGGACATAGGTCTCGACGTTCGCGCGCCGAAGCAGAACTGCGACGATCAGCACTGCCCCTTCCACGGGCGCCTGTCCATCCGCGGCCAGGTGCTCGAAGGGACGGTCGTCTCCACCGCGATGCAGCGTACCGCGGTCGTCGAGCGCACGCTACTCACGCGGGTGCCGAAGTACGAGCGGTATGAGAAGCGCCGCCGCCGCTACCTTGCTCACTCCCCGCCCTGCCTCGGGGTCATGGTCGGACACAAGGTCCGCATCGCCGAGACTCGACCGCTGTCGAAGCTCGTCAGCTTCTGCATTGTCGAGGACCTGGGCGAGGCCGCCCAGCAGGTGAAGGGCGAGGAAGCCATTGCGCCCGAGCCGAGCCCTCCGGTCAAGGAGGAAGCATGAAGGGCGTCGCCGGTCGTCGAGGACGCGGCCTCCCGAAGGGTGCCCGTCTGGACTGCGCCGACAACACCGGCGCGAAGATCGTAGAGATCATCGCCGTGCACAACTGGCACGGCACTCACCGCCGCTACCCGCGGGCGGGGATCGCCGACCTCGTGATCGTCTCCGTCAAGAAGGGAACGCCCGAGATGCGGCGCCAAGTACTGTACGCCGTCATCGTGCGCTCGCGCTCCCCGATCCGGCGGGCCGACGGGACCCGAGTGCAGTTCGAGGACAACGCCGCCGTGATCACGACCGAGACCGGCGAGCTGAAGGGATCCCAGATCAAGGGACCGGTGGCAAAGGAGGCCGCCGAGCGGTGGTCGCGCGTGGCCGCGGCCTCGTCGATCATCGTGTAGGAGGGGTTCATGGCACGTCAATCTTCCAGCGCACCCCGCCGACAGCGCAAGGCGCTGTACAACGCAGACTCCTTTCACCGGCGCCGACGGATGTCGGTCCCGCTCTCCCGCGAGTTGCGCGCGCGCTTCCACTGCCGCTCGGTCCCGGTCCGCAAGGGCGACACCGTGCGCATCCTATCGGGAAGCTACGTCGGGAGCGAGGAGCGTGTGGCCCGGGTCGATCGCCGCAGCTACTCCGTCATCCTCAACAACATCACGCTGAAGACCGGGGAGCAGAAGCAGAAGCCGCTCCCGATCCGGACCGGCCAGCTCCTGTTGACCAAGCTCAACCTCTCGGATGCCTGGCGACGCCGCATCCTGAGCGTTCGCGAGGAGGAGTTGACCCCCGAAGAGCTCGGTACTGCCCCCGAAGCACCGACCGCGGCGGCGACGGAGACCCCCGCGGCGTCGCCCGATGCGGCCGCCGTACTCCCTGGACCCGAAGGGGATATGCACCTCACCGAGGCGGAGCGCGAGTTCCTCGAGGATGCTGGGACCGAGGAAGAGGCGCCGATGGGGAAGGCCCCCAAGAAGGGAGCACCCGAAGAGGCGGGATCGAAGGCCCCCAGCGGCGAGATGAAGCTCACACCGAAGGAGACCGCATTCTTCGAGTCGGCCGAGAAGGAGGAGTACGGACCCGACGCTAAAGCGGTCCGCACGCACAAGAACGCCCCTCATACCGCCGAAGAGGAGGAGATCGCCGGCGAGGCGGAAGAAACACCGGAGCCCGCGGTAGCGAAGCCGCATCCCTCCGCGAAGCCCCGAGGTAAGTCCCGCCCACCGAAGGAGGGCGACGCATGACGCGCCGGATGAAGCGTCGGGCCGCCCCGAGGACCTGGCCGGTTCCCCGCAAAGGAACGAAGTGGATCCGGCGGCCGGCTCCCGGGCCTCATGCTCAGGACCAATCGATCCCCCTCGTGATCGTGCTGCGCGACCTGCGCCACCTCGTCCGGAACGAGCGCGAAGCTCGGCTGCTCGTGAACTCGGGCACGGTCAAGGTCGACGGGAAGGTCGTTCGCGATCTCTCGCGCGGTCTGGGTCTCATGGACGTACTCTCCCTCGCGGCGCCGCTCGATGCGCACGCCCGCGTCGTGAAGGACCGCCGGGGCAAGCTCACCCTCGTGACCATCCCTCCCACCGAGGCGTCCGTCAAGCTCGGGCGCATACGGTTCAAGCACGCGATCCGCACGGGCAAGGTCGGCATGACCCTGCACGATGGCCGCACCCTCGTGGTCCCCGCCAACTCCCCCTACCGCGTCGGCGACTCGCTCCAGATCGAGGTGCCGAGCCAGACGATCGTCCGCCACCTCCCCCTCGCCCCCGGCCAGCTCGCGTTCCTCGCGGGCGGCAGCCACGTCGGCGAAACCGCACGCGTTGAGCGGGTCGAGGTCCGCAACTCCTCCCAGCCGAACCTCGTGCACTTCAAGGAGGGATTCTCGACCATCAAGGAGTACGTGTTCATCGTGGGCGAGACCTCGCCCCAGGTGACGATCGCGGAGGGTCTCGACCGATGAACGCATCCTCCCCCGCCCAGGCCCCGACGACGGAGAACGTCAACCGGGCCGTGCGGATCATCAAGGTCGTGGTCAACGCGGGTGTCGGTCAATCCGGCGAACCGCGCCAGAAGGCCGAGCGCGTCCTCCAGATGATCACCCACCAGAAACCGATCGCGACCCGCTCGCACTCGACGAACCGCGATTTCGGCATCCGGGCCGGCCAGGAGATCGGAGCGAAGGTGACGCTCCGGGGTCCCTCGGCCGTCGACTTCCTGAACCGAGCCTTCGAGGCTCGCGACCGTCAGCTCGATCCGGACTCGATCGACCGCAACGGCAACTTCTCCTTCGGGATCGGGGACTACACCGATTTCACGGGAATGAAGTACGATCCCGAGATCGGCATCCACGGCATGGACATCGCGGTCGAGCTCGGCCGCTCCGGCTATGGGGTGCGCGAACGGCAGGTCTCCGCCCGCCCGATCCCCAAGCGCCTGCGATCGACCAAGGCCGATACCCGCGCGTACCTCGCGGCGACCTTCCAAGTGACGTTCGTGGAGTGAGAGCGATGTCGAAACCCAAGAAGGAATTCGGGCGGAAGGAAGGCTGCCTGCGGTGCGACCGCAAGCGCGGCATCGTCCGGCGCTACGGACTGCACGTCTGCCGGCAGTGCTTCCGCGAGGTCGCGGTCGACCTGGGGTTCCGGAAGTACCAGTGAGGTAAGGGAACATGCGTCACGATCTACTCAACGATGCGCTCCTCACCCTGCGCCACGCGGACCAGCATGGCCAGGGCGAGGTCGCGCTCGCGCCGGCGTCCCACCTCATCGGCGAGGTGCTGCGGATCCTGCGCGAACACCACTACGTGGAGGAGTTCACGTTCGTCCCCACCGGTCGCGGAGGGAAGTACGATGTCAAGCTCTCCCGGCGCATCAACTCCTGCGGCGTCATCAAGCCGCGGATCGCGGTCCCGCATCGCGAGCTCGAGCGCTACGAATCCCGATTCCTCCCGGCCCAGGACTTCGGGCTCCTCGTTCTCTCCACGAACCGCGGAGTGATCACCCACCAACAGGCCCGGGAGCTCAAGCTCGGGGGGAGGCTCATCGCGTATGTCTACTGAGACAACGGAGGCCGTGATCGCAGTGCCCGCCGGGGTCCGGCTCGAGGTGCACCCCGGTCTCATCCAGGCGAAGGGCCCGCTCGGTCAGATCGTACGGCCGTTCCCGAGCGACGCGCTCGATCTCGTGGTCGCCGACGGCAAGGCCACCCTCACGCTCAAGCTGCCTCCCGGACGCAAGCAATCCCGCTCGCTCCTCGCAACGTGGGCGGCGCACCTGAAGAACCTCGTCGGTGGACTCACGCTCGGGGTCGAGGCGAAGATGAAGGTCGTCGCCGCGCACTTCCCGATGAAGGTCGCGGTGAAGGGTGAGGAACTCATCATCGAGAACTTCCTCGGCGAGAAGTACCCTCGGACCGCTCCGCTGCGCCCCGGAACCAAGGCGGCGGTCGAGGGGGACATCGTGGTCCTTTCCGGCTACGACGTCGAGCAGGTCGGGCAAAGCGCGGCCAACATCGAGCGCGCAACGCACATCCGCAACTATGATCCCCGCGTCTTCCAGGACGGCATCTACCTCACCGAGCACGCCCACCTCAAGGGAGCCGACTGATGTCGCCGGATCCCGTGACCGCGCCCGAGCCGGAAGAGACGCCGGCACCGAAGCCCGCCCGGCGCCGCGTCCGCGCCGCGCCGCCGGCCGAGGAGAAGAAGGAGATCGTGCCCGCGGACGCGACGGTCGTCACGACCGAAGAACCCGCGACGCCGCGCGCTCCGAAGCGGGCATCGCTCGACCCGGAGTCGGCGAAGCTGTTGCGCCTGCGACGCGAGCTCGATCGGCACCGACCGCTCTTCGTTCGCCAGGCCGCGCATCGCTACTACCGGATCGGCCGCGACGAGAGCTGGCGCCGGCCCCGGGGCCTACAGTCCAAGCAGCGACGGCACTACGGCTACCGCTCCGTCATCGTCCGGGTCGGCTACCGGTCCCCCGCCAAGGTCCGCGACCTCGTTCCCAGCGGCTTCCGCCCGATCATCATCCGGACGACCGGCGAGCTCGAGAAGCTCGACGCGACGAAGGAGGCCGCGATCATCGCGCGCACCGTCGGCACCCGCCGGCGCCTGACCCTCGAGGAGACGGCCCGCCGCCTCGGAATCCATGTGCTCAATCCGATTGCCACCCCCGAAGGGGAGGAGTAGAGACGTGCCCGATCTTTCGAACCAGCGCCGACTCGCCTCCATCCTGCTCAAGTGCGGCAGCGGGCGCGTGTGGATCGACCCGGCGCGTGAGCAAGAGGTCTCCGACTCGGTCACGCGCCAGGATATCCGTACCGCGATCAAGTCCGGGGCGATCCGTCGCAAGGCGATCCAGGGCACGTCCCGGGCCCGGGCGCGCCGCTACGCGGCCGAGGTCGCGAAGGGACGCCACCAGGGCCCCGGCTCGCGCCGCGGCAGCCCGCTCTCCCGGTCGAGCAAGAAGGAGCGCTGGATGCGCCGGATCCGGCCCCAACGCGAGCTTCTTGCCACCCTCCGGACGGAGAAACGCATCACCCCGGCGATCTACCGCAGGTACTACCGGCAGGCGAAGGGCGGTATGTACCGTAGCCGCGCCCATCTCCTGTTGAACCTGCAGCTCGCCGGCCACCTCGCCGCGGAGGCAAAGTCATGAGTACGGGTCCCCGCTACCGGGTCCGCTTCCGGCGCCGCCGGGAGGGCCGCACCGACTATCGCACGCGGCTCAAGCTCTTGCGCTCGGGCCGCCCGCGGGCGGTCGTACGCATTACGGCCCAGCGCGTCTACGTCACGATCACCACCTACGACCCGACAGGCGATCGCGTGGTCGCCTCGGCCGATAGCCGGGAGCTCGGCGGGGTCGGATTCCCCGGTGGCAGCCTCGCGTCGACCCCCGCCGCGTATCTGACGGGCTATCTCGCCGGCCTTCGATCGAAGGCGGCGGGGACGGACGGGGCGATCCTCGATGCGGGACTTCGGCACCCGACGGCCGGGGGACGAGTGCTCGCGGCGCTCAAGGGCCTGCTCGACGCAGGCGTTCAGGTGCCCCATGGAGAGACGGTCTTCCCCGGGAACGACCGGCTCAACGGCTCGCACCTGCCGAAGCCGCTCCCGGAACCCCTCGAGTCCTACAAGGGCAAGTTGCCGACAATCACCGAGCGCAAGGAGGCGACCGCATGAGCGGAGCGTCCACCTTCCCGCCCTCCGGCGGCTCCTCCCAGGGCTCTCGGTACGGAGGAGGCGGACCGTCCGGTCCCGCCCCACCGCCCCCCTGGGTACCGAAGACCGAGCTCGGTCGCAAGGTCCACTCCGGGGAGATCACGACGATGAGCGACGCGCTGCGAAGCGGGCTCCCGCTGCGCGAGCCGCAGATCGTGGACAAGTTGCTTCCGGGTCTCCACGACGAGGTCCTCGACGTGAACATGGTCCAGCGCATGACCGATTCCGGTCGGCGCCTGAAGTTCGCCGTCACCGTCGTCGTGGGGAACGGCGACGGGTTCGTCGGTCTCGGACGCTCCAAGGGCCGGGAGGTCGGACCCACGATCCGGCGCGCGATCGACCGCGCGAAGCTCAAGCTCATCGAGATCCAGCGCGGCTGTGGTAGCTGGGAATGCGGCTGCGGGCGCTCCCACACGGTTCCCTTCCAGGTCCGAGGCCGCTCGGGCTCGGTCGTCGTCACGTTCAAGCCGGCACCGCGGGGCGTCGGGCTCGCAGTGGGCGATGTCGCGAAGCCGATCCTTCGGTTCGCGGGACTCACCGACACCTGGGGATACACCGACGGTCACACGAAGACGACCGTCAATTACGCTCAGGCCGCGTTCATCGCGCTCGCGGCGCTGTCGAGCCTGAAGATCCGTCCGGAGGATGCCGCTCGCCTGAAGATCGTGCGCGGACCGATCGGCACGTCCATCCTCCCCCCGAAGGAGGAGGGCGCCCGCCCGATGGGCGGCCGTGGCGGTCGGCGCCGCGGCGGACCGCCGCCCCGGGGCGGAGGCGGACGGCCTCCGGGACCCGGCGGCGCCGGGGGTCCCGGCCGGCGGCCCGGCGGACCGCCTCGGGGAGGTCGCTGAACATGGCGTGGATGATCATCCGCGTCCGTGGCACGATCCACGCGCGGCACGATATCGTCGAGACGCTCAAGTTCCTGCATCTCAACCGGCCGCAGCACGTGACCGTGGTGCCCGAGAAGCCTGAGTTCCGCGGAATGCTCACGAAGATCCAAGGGTACGTCACCTGGGGCGAGGCCGAGCCGGAGACCGTGGGTCTGCTGCTCAAGTCCCGCGGGGAGACAGCCGGGGGAGAACGCCTGACGGACGCGAACGTCGCCGAATCGACCCGCACGAAGGACCTCGCCGAGCTCACGCAGCGCGTGGTCGTCGAAGGATTGCCGAGCGTCCCGGGGGTCCGCCCGCTCTTCCGACTCGGAGCTCCGAGCGGAGGGTGGAAGTCCACGAAGAAGCCGTACGCGCTCGGAGGCGCGCTCGGCTACCGGGGCCGCGCGATCAACGAGCTCGCCCGCCGCATGATCCGGGAGTGAATAAGATGCCGAGTCGAACGAAGAAGTTCCGAGGATCGCGCACCCACGGTCGAGGGATCAAGGCCGGCCGCGGGGCCGGTAAGCAGGGGGGACGCGGCAACGCGGGGCTGCACAAGTACAAGTTCAAGTCGATGCTCATCTACGCGCCGGACCACTTCGGACGGCACGGCTTCAAGCGCCCCGCCCAGATCGTCGCGCAGCCGACCTCGATCAACGTGGGAGAGCTGGAGAGCTTCGTGCCCTTGCTCCGGATCGCGCAAGCGTTCCGCCAGGACGGAGAGACGTGCATCGCCAATCTATCGAAGGCCGGGATCGACCGCCTGCTCGGCGGTGGCCGCACCGCCCGGACCTGGAAGGTCTACGTCGAACATGCGACGAAGCACGCCCAGGAGAAGGTCACGCTCCTGAAAGAACCCCCTCAAGGAGCATAGGATTGCGCCCCCTAGATTATATAGCGAGAACACCCGCTCTGAGCGTTTCGAATGGCCGATGAGGAGATCCCGCGCGACCCGCGCTGGGCCCTCCCCCTCGCGGCGATCGGCGTCGCCATCGTAGCGATCTTTTGGTACTGGGATTCCCCGACGCTCCTCGCGGTCGGCATGCTCTCGGCGGGCATGTTCGGCATCTTCGGACTGATGTACCTCGGCCTTTCCTACACGGGGCCGAAGTCGCGCCTCTACGGCCTCAAGCCGCTCACGACCCGGCTCCCGGCGATCTCCCAGCCGAAGGGCCACGTCCACTTCCGAACGAAGATGTTCTGGACGATCATCATCGTCCTGCTCTACTTCCTGATGACGAACATCTACCTCTTTGGGGTAGATCAGGCGACCGTCATCGATCTGTTCGCGAGCTACCGCGCGATCCTCGCCGGCGCCCAGGGGACCCTGATGCACCTCGGCATCGGGCCCATCGTCACCGCGTCGATCATCATGCAGTTGTTTGTCGGGGCGAAGATCATCAACCTCGACCTCACGGACGACGAGGACAAGGGGACCTACCAGGGCTCGCAAAAGGTGCTGGTCCTCGTCATGATCTTCGTCGAGGCGATCCCCCAGGTCTTCGGGTACCTGACCCCGTCCGCCTCGCTCGTCACGAGTCTCGGTCAATTCTCTCCCGGCAACGGCATGCTGCTCGCCGACACGATCATCGTGGCCCAGCTCGTCTTCGGCTGCTACCTCGTGTTCCTGATGGACGAGGTCGTCTCGAAGTGGGGGATCGGGAGCGGGATCTCCCTGTTCATCGCGGCCGGCGTGAGCCAGCAGATCGTCCAGGGGACCCTGAACTGGTTACCGTCGGCCGCGGGGCCGATCAACGCCGGGAACCCCCCGAGCGGAACGATCCCGAAGACGATCTGGTTCCTGACGCACCTCAACGCCTCCCAGATGGCCTCGGGGGGTTGGGAGCAAGTGCTCCTGCACGCGCCGAATCCCGTCATCGCGCTGGTCGGGACGGCCGTCATCTTCTTCATCGTGGCCTGGACCGAATCGACCCGCATCGAACTGCCGCTCTCCCACGCGGAGGCGCGAGGGGCGCGGGGTCGCTACCCGCTCCGCCTGATCTACGCATCGAACATCCCGGTGATCCTGATGTCGGCGCTGCTCGCCAACATCTCGGTCGTCACGATCCTGTTATGGACGAATCCCACGCTCGCGCACTTTCCGCTGATCGGCCATCAGTGGTGGATCGGATCGTATCCCGCGAGCTCGGCCGCCGCGCAGCTGTTAGGGGTGGGCGCTACGACCCCATTAACGGGAGGCGCGTGGTACCTCGCCACACCGAACGGGCTCGAGTCCTGGTTCCTACCGCTGCTCAACTCGCAGACGTATGGGGCATTCCTCTTGGGCCATGCGTGGTGGCAATCGCTCGTCCACGTCGCGCTGTACTTCGGGGTCCTAGTCGGAGGCTCGATCCTGTTCGCGAAGTTCTGGATCCAGACGACGAACATGGGCCCCGAGGCCGTCGCGCGACAGATTGAAGCGTCCGGCATGCAGATCCCCGGATTCCGTCGAGAGCCGCGGGTACTGCGCCGCGTGCTGGAACGTTACATCCCCGTCATCACCGTCATTAGCGGCGCTACGGTCGGGGCCCTGGCCGCCGGAGCGGACCTCATTGGTACCGTCGGGAACGCGAGCGGTACGGGCGTGCTGCTGATGGTGGGCATCATCATTAATCTGTACGAGGCCATGGGCCGCGAACAGCTCATGGAGATGAACCCGCTATTGCGTCGGTTCATCGCGGGAGAGGAGTGATGGCCGCAGGGTCCGACGCTCCCCTCGCGAGCAGCACGGCGATCGATTCCGCCCCGGCGCCACCCACAGCCCCACCGGCGACGGCCCCGCCTCCGCCCCGGCGCGGCGGAGGGTTCCGGCTCTCGACGTTCATCCTCGTCTTCCTGGGCCTTCTCGGTCTGTGGATGGTCATCGACACCGCCTTCCGCAACTCGCTCGCGGGTGCCATGGGGACCGGGCCGAGCAGCCCGGGATTCCTCTACACGGCCATCGGGTTCAACAGCCAGTACCTCCTCCTCACGATGGCCATCGCCGGCGCGCTCGAGATGGCGATCACGGCGATCGCCTACAACTTCGTCACCGACTGGATCAAGGCCGCCAAGGTCCAGAAGTGGTCGAGCGCGTTCCGCAAGGTCCAGATGGCGGCGATGCGCTCCGGCAAGAAGGACCGGATCGACTCGCTCAAGCCCTACCAGCAGAAGCTCACGCGACTGTCCTCCGAGGTCTCGATAGCGCAACTGAAGGGGATGGCGGTCACCTGGTTCCTCCTGATCCTCATCTACACATGGGTCGGGCTCGTCATTCAGACCGCGTACAACGCGAACCCCCTCAATGCGAACGTGAACCTCGGCGGGTCGGTGATCGGGCTGCTCAACCCGGTGGTCGGGCCGATCCCGTACTGGTTCCTGATCTTCAGCCTGTACACGGTCCCGCTGTCGTTCATCTTCCGGCGGCTGCTCAAGGACGTCTGGCTCGCCCGCTACGAGCGGAACCACAATGTCCCCCCTCTCCCGACCCCGGCGAGCTAAGCCCGGGGGTCGGGCCGTGATCGACGTCGTGGTCTGCATCGGAGGTCCGCCCGGGAGCGGCAAATCCACGGCCGGCCGCAAGATCGCTGAGCGTTTCGGCCTCGAGTACCGATCCGCCGGCGAGATCTTCCGGACCGAGGCGTCGCAGCACGGGCTCGATCTGGAAGCGTTCGGGAGATACGCAGAGACCCACCCCGAGGTCGATCGGGCCCTTGACCGCGCGATGCAGGCGCTCGCGAAGCCGGGTCGGGTACTGGATGGGCGAATCCAAGGCCCGCTATGCCGACGCCACGGGATCGCCGCCGTCTCGATCGTGATCACCGCCCGCCCGGAGGTGCGCGCGGGGCGCGTCGCCGGACGCGACGCTGAGTCGCTCGACCGCGCGACACGGGAGATCGCGGAACGCGAGGCGAGCGAGCATCGCCGCTACCGCACGCTCTACGAGATCGATCTCGATGCGGAGCCCGCCGACCTCACGATCGACTCGTCCGAACGGTCTCCGAACGAGGTGGTGGAGGAGATCGTGCGGTTCCTCGAGCGGCGGGGGAAGGACTCGTGAGCGGCGACCCCGTGCCCTCGGCGCTCTCCCCCCGCCTCGCCACGGGCGCCTTCCTGCTCGTGGACAAGCCTCGCGGCCCGTCCTCGCACCAGGTCACCGCGTGGGTCCGGGACCTCCTCGGCATCGAGCGGGCGGGCCACGCCGGGACCCTCGATCCCAACGTCTCGGGCCTTCTATGGATCGGCGTGGGCCCGGCCCTCAAGCTCATCCCGCTCGTCCTCGAGTTCCCGAAGCGGTACGTCGGAGCCATGGTCCTCCACGGCGCTCCACCTCCGAAGGAGCTCGCTCGAGTGCTCGCGGAGTTCGAGAGCCCGATCTACCAGACCCCTCCGGTCCGGTCCGCCGTGAAGAGGGAGCGCCGCGTCCGGACGATCCATCACCTTCGGCTGCTCGAAACCGATGGACCCCGGCTGCTCCTGGATGTGACCGCGGACTCGGGCACGTACATTCGCTCGCTCGCGGTCGATATCGGGGAAGCCCTCGGTCTCGGGGGCAACCTGGTGGAGCTTCGGCGCATCGGCACGGGCCCGTTCGACGAGCGCCATTCGATCACCCTCACCACGCTCGCGGACGCCGTCCAGACGGCGCGCGCCGGTGCTCCGGGGGCCCTGGAAGCCGCCCTCCACCCGATGGAGGAGGTCTGGGAGGAATTCCCGCGCCTCGTGCTGAAGGACAGCGCGGCGAGCGCGGTCGCCCACGGCTCCAACCTTGCGGCCGGAGGGATCCTCGGAGCGCCGTCCCGCGCGTTCTTCAAGGACGCCCGGGTGGTGCTCGTCACTCGTTCCGGAGAACTCGTCGCGACCGGAACGGCCCTGTTCGACTCGAGGGAGTTCACGAACGTGCGCCACGGCTGGGTCGTCGACTCCGATCGCGTCTTCGCCGATGCAGAGAAGTTCCCCGTACTTTGGCAGACCCCCCGCTCCCGTCCGAGACCCGCCGATGCGCGCGGCCCCGGCGGCGCTGACGTTATCTGACGCCCCCGCTCGAACCGGCCCGTGGCGGACCCGACGCTCCATGGCCGGGGGCCGAGGATCTTCGCAGCCCTCGGTCGCTGGGTCGTCCGTCATCCGTGGTACCCGATCGCCTTCTGGGTCGTGCTGTTGATCGTGGCGGTGCCGTTCCTCCCACTCCTTGGATCGGTCACCACGAACTCGACCACCTCGCTACCCTCGAGCGCCCCGAGCTCGATGGCCAACCAGGAGCTCGCCCAGCTCTTCCCGAACCAATCCGGAGGCGCCTCCACGTACCTCCTGTTCACCGCCGGGAACATGACCGATACCAACGCCCAGACCTCGATCCTCGCCGTGAGCGAATCGCTCGGGGCGGATCCGAAATTGACGTACGTTTCCGAGATCTCCAACGTCTACAGCGCGTACGCGACCTACCTCGGCGGGCAGGCCCAGATCGCAAGCGGGGTGGTCCAGAGCTCGATCCCGACGCTGCTGCCCGCCGTCAACCTCTCCTCCGCGCTCCTGTGGGGCCCGCCCGCCCTCTTCCTCGGGACGTGGGAGGGGCTGGTCGCGAACCGCACTCCGCCCGCATCGGCCAACCCGATCGCCTACCGCGAGACGAGCGCCGCGCTCGTGAACCAGACCGCCGCTCTCGAGGTTCTCCGCGCGTTCTACGAGGGGTACGGAAGTTCCGTTGCCGGGTTCAACGGAACCGCGAACTGTGCCCGGGATCCGCCGACGGTCGAAGCGTGCACCGACCGGACCGTTCGTTCGAACGTCGCTCCGCTCATCGTTCCGCTCTTCCCCGGTAATCCCGCGGCCCAGAATCTGGCGAACGTCACGCTCGGATCGCTCGGCGTGGAGAACTACACCGCCTACGCGAGCGTGCGAACGACCGCCGCGAACGTCCTCAGTCCCTCGCTCGGACTGCCTCCGAAGTGGGTCGTCATCGTCTGGACGGAGTTCCCTCGGGGGATCTCGTCGCCGGCGGTCGCGACGGCGTGGGCGAACGCGACGGTCGCGAACTCCTCGTACTACGCGGAGCCGCTCCCGATCCCCCATTCGATCTCGGCCGAGTTCGTCAATCCGGCGGGGACCGCGGGCCTGATCGTCGTCTTCTTCTCCGTCGACGACGGCTTCACCGTCGGCGGGGCCAAGCCCGTCTACGACGATATCAACGAGATCAACCGTATCGTGCCCGGGGCCCTCGCCGCGGCCGATCCTTCGCGGGCGATCTCCTTCGAGCAGACGGGCACCTCCGCCCTCGATCTCGCCCAGCAGACCATCCTGAACGAGTCGCTCGGCCTCGTGCTCCCGATCACCGTAATCCTGTTGATGGGGATCACGGCGCTGTACTTTCGCGCCCCGATCACGCCCCTCACGGCGTTCGTGGGGCTCGCGATCGCGCTCGTGCTCAGTCTCGGCAGCACGGTGCTCATCGGCACGTTCATCACGCACGTCGATACCTCGGCCCTGACGCTCGAGGAGGTCTTCGTCCTCGGGGTCGGGACCGATTACTCGATCTTCCTCATCGCCCGGTACCGAGAGGAGCTCGTCGCCGGCCGCGCGTCCAAGGACGCGGTGGTCACGGCGCTGACGTGGGCGGGCCAGAGCGTGGCCACCAGTGGCTCGACCGCGATCATCGCCACGCTCGCCCTCGCCTTCAGCGGGGTCGCCCTCCTGAGCCAGTGGGGTTCCGTGCTCTCGGTCGCGATCCTCATCACGATGATGGCGTCGCTCACGCTGACGCCCGCGCTGCTCGTGCTGGTCGGACCGAGGGTTTTCTGGCCGGCGACGGGGAACCGCTTCCGCACGCAGGCGGCCACGCAGAACGCCCGCATCGCCGGGGAGCGGACGTACTTCTACCGCGCCGCTCGGCTCACCCAACGCCGGCCGTGGACGATCGTGGGGGTCATCCTGCTGCTGTCGATCCCCCTCATCCTGGTCGCGCTGGCCGTGCCGTTGTCGTACGACTACTACGACCAGCTTCCGTCGAGCCAACCGGCCGTGCAGGGGCTCCAGACACTGGGCGCCCACTATGGACCCGGGTTCGCGTTCCCGTCGTACACCCTCGTGTCGTTCTCCGCCCCGCTGATCGTAGGGAACCACACGAACGCCCGAGAATTCTCCGAGATCGCTTCGTTAACGGCCATCGCGCAGTCGACCGGCGGGATCGCTCAAGTGCAATCCCCGGTGGGTCCCTGGGGAGCTCCTCTCTCCACGTGGGAGAACTACTCGACCGCTCCGATTGCTACGCAGCAGAACCTGCACGCCCTGCTCGGCGCGTACGTGGGCGCCGACGGACGGACCGTGCTGCTCACGCTTCAGACCGGCGTGAGCGGCTTGTCGGCGAACGCCATCTCGGCGATCCAGTCGGTCGAGTCGTCGTTCTCGACGTACCAGATCGCCCACTCCGATGTTACAGAGGTCGCCTTTGGCGGAGCGGCCCCCACGACGAGCGATCTCGCCTCCCAGACGGCGCTCGCGACCGAGCGCATGGTCATCGCGGTGGCGATCGGGCTGATCGTTGTGCTGTTCGTCGTGCTGAGGTCCTGGATCATCCCGATCATGGCCGTGGCGACGATCGGTCTGTCGATCATCTGGTCGTGGGCGATCACCTACCTCGTGCTGGGGCGGATCTTCGGCATCGCATTGTTCTTCTTCGTGCCCACGGTCCTGTTCATCCTAATCTTGGGCCTCGGAATCGACTACAACATCTTCCTGTTGACGCGCGTGCGCGAGGAGCGCTTGCGGGGACGTTCTTCGACCAACGCGGCGGTGGAGGGTGTGGCGCGCACGGGCGGGATCATCACGGCCGCCGCCATCATCCTCGCGAGCGCGTTCGCGACCCTGATGTTCGGGAGCTTCGCGCTGCTCGTGGCGATCGGGTTCTCGGTAGCGGTCGCCGTCGTGCTCGACGCGATGGTGATCCGGACCTACCTCGTCCCGGCGGCGCTCCACCTCCTCGGGGACCGCGTTTGGGAGATCCGCCGCCGCGGGCCCGAGCCGGTGGCGGCGTCGAGGACTTCGGACATCGGCCGGGCGACCGAGCCGCCGACGAACTAGAGGTAGCGGGCGCGCGCGCGCTCGACGTGCTGCTCGGCGCCCGAGACGTCCACGACCTCCGCGATCGCACCGTCCGGGTTGATGAAGAACGTCACGCGCTTCGCGGTCCCGATGGGCCGGAGCACCCCGTAGGCTTTCGCCACCCTCTTCCCGTAATCGGCCACCAGCGGGAACGGCAGGCTGTACTTCGTCGCGAACGCCTGCTGATCCGGGCAGTCATCGGTGCTGACGCCCACGATCTGGACCCCCGCCTTCTGGAACTCGGCGTAGTGGTCGCGGAACCCCTTCGCCTCGATCGTGCATCCGGGGGTGTCGGCCTTCGGATAGAAGTAGAGCACCACCGGCTTCCCTCGGAGCGAGGAGAGGCGGAAGGACGAGCCGTCCTGAAGTTTCTCTTGGAAGTCCGGCGCGGGCTGACCTGCTTCGACCATGGTACCGACCCTCGGAGCGCCCACCGGATATTTAGGAGGGAGGGGCCGCGCCGCTCACCCGGCGGATACCGTCACCAGCGTCTCGGTGCCTTTGATGCCCGGGATCCGACGGATCTTCCCGATGACGACGTCCAGCGCCTCGTTGATGTGCTCGGCCTGGACCTTGGCGATCAGGTCGAACGGGCCCGTGACGGCCTGCACTTCCACCACGTGGGGGATCGCCCGGAGCCGCGCGAGGACCTCGTCCAGACGTCCGACCTCGATCTCGATGAGCAGGTAGAGCGTTTCCATGGGGCGGTCGACCGTAGCCGTAGGTTCGATACCGCTCTTCAAGCTAACGAGCCGACCGCTACGGTACGGTCCGTCCCAAAGCGCTATCTTCCCGCTCACGCCGCTCGCCTCGCGCATGGCGTTCGAGTACCTCGACACCCTTACCGAGCGGAGCGTTCGGCTCCGGCCGCACGGGCGGCCGTACGTCGCCGCGTACGTCTGCGGCCCGACCGTCTACGCCCCCGCCCACGTCGGCCACGGCCGTACCTACCTCGCGTTCGACATCGTCCGCCGGTACCTGCGCGACGCCGGGGTCCGGACGCGTCACGTGATGAACGTCACGGACGTGGAAGACAAGATCGACGAGCGCGCCCGCGAGCTCGGGATGACCCCCATGGGACTGGCGCGCCAGGAAGAGCGTCGGTTTTTTCGCGAGCTCGATGCCCTCCACATCCTTCCTCCGACCTTCGCCCCCCGGGCGAGCGCGTGGGTGCCTCGGATGGTCCGTATCGGCCGGCAGCTCGAGCGACGCGGCTACGTCGAGCGTCGCGGCGACAGCTGGTGGTACTCGCCACCGGCGAGCCATACCCGACGCAATTTCAAGCTGGCCGCGGACGTGGCGCGCCACGCGGTCCGGGAGCCAAACGGAGGGGACCGCGGCACGCGCCCCGATCCTAGGGATTTCATGATCTGGAGACGTCAGGAGGCTCCCGTACCGACCTGGTCGAGTCCCTGGGGGCGGGGAGTGCCGGGCTGGCACCTCGAGTGCTACGCGATGGCCCTACACCACCTGGGTGTCCCGGTGGACTACCAAGGCGGCGGGAAGGACCTCGTCTTTCCCCATCACTACGCGCAGAACGAGATCGCCCTCGCGC
Source organism: Thermoplasmata archaeon (assembly GCA_035532555.1). Lineage (NCBI taxonomy): Archaea > Methanobacteriati > Thermoplasmatota > Thermoplasmata > Thermoplasmata archaeon. The sequence goes on from DATKQS010000002.1 coordinate 54,264, forward strand.
TCGAGGGCACTCCGTTCGCGCGCGGGTTCATGCACTTCGGTTTCGTGCGCGACGGGGGCTCGAAGATGTCGAAGTCGGTCGGGAACCTCGTCTCCCTCGGGCCTGCGACGCGCGAATACGGCGCGTCCGCGCTCCGATGGTACCTGCTTAGCCGGCCCTATGCCGATCCGCTCGACTGGTCCGATCGCGATGCGGGACGGGCCCGGGCGGCATACCGGGAGATACGCCGCAGGATCGGACGCTCCGTCGCCGGCGGTGCGAGCGGCACCGTATCGGCGGCGCAGGCGTCGCGCTTCGCGAGCGAAGTGGCGCGGTCGATCGAGACGAACCTGGGAGTCGACCGCGCCTTCGAGCGGATCCGCCGATGGACCGATGCCCTCGGCCGAGCGCCTCGGCCGTACGCGCGTGCGGGCGATCGTTCAGCGGTGCGCGCGGCCTACGAGCGGGTGGAGCGCCTGACGGGCCTTGAGCTATTGGGTACCCGATGACGCTACGCTACGTGGGCATTCGGGTGACCGATCTCGATCGCTCGGTAACGTTCTACCGGGAGGGCCTTGGCCTCGTCGAGACGGGCCGCGGATCGATGAACCACGGCGGGCGGTTCGTGCAGCTCGAGGACCCAGAAAGCCGGCAGGCGCTCGAACTGAACTGGTATCCTCCCGGCAACCGCTATGCCACGCCCTTCGTCCCCGGTGAAGGGCTGGATCACCTCGGAGTTGAGGTCCCGGATCTCCGGGCCGTGTGGGATCGGCTTCTGCGACTAGGCGCCCAGGTCGCGATCGCTCCGTGGATCGAGGTCCCGTACCTGATCGGGTTCGTGACGGACCCGGACGGCAACTGGATCGAGGTCCAGAGTCCGCTCCCCGCTCTTCCGGGTTAGAGCCCGCGCCGATCGACGATCACACTGAGGCCGTTCCCGCCGCCCATGCACAGGGTGGCGAGGCCGAGCGAGGTGTTCGAGCGGACCATCTCGTGGACGAGCGTGATCACGATTCGGGCGCCGCTCATGCCGATCGGGTGCCCGAGCGCGATGGCGCCTCCGTGGACGTTGAACTGACGCTCGGTGAACCCGAACGCGCGCATCACGGCGATCGACGCCGACGCGAATGCCTCGTTGTGCTCGACCCGATCGAATTCCTCCGGCGCGAACCCGGTCGCCGCGAGGTGCTTGCCTACGGTGGGGATCGGGGACTCCATCACGTCCGATGGGTCGACGCCCGAGACGCAGATCGAATGGATCCACGCGAGCGGTTTCAGCCTGCGGTGCTCCACCTCGTGCGCGCTCGCGAGCACGAGCGCGGCACCGCCGTCCGCGAGTGAGGAGGAGCTCCCCGCCGTGAGGACCCCGTCGGGGCGGAACGCGGGCTTGAGCCGAGAGAGCGCAACCATCGACGTGTCCGCCCGGGGACCTTCGTCGTGGTCGAGTCCGGGTGACCGAGGTGTGATCCCCGGTGGCACGGCAACGATCTCCGATGCGAAGGTGCCGTCGCGGGTGGCGCGCAGCGCCCGTTCGTGGCTTCTCAGCCCGAAAGCGTCGATCTCGACGCGCGAGAGACCGAGCTTGCGGGCGATCCGCTCACCGGTCAGTCCCATCTCTTCGTGCTCGCCGTAGGCGTCGGTGAGCGCGTCGTTGCGCATCGCGTCGACGAACGGTCGGTTTCCGTACTTGATCCCCCAACGGACCTCACCGTCGACGAGGAACGGAGCGCGCGACATGCTTTCCATCCCGCCCACCAGGACCCGGCCGGCCGCCCCGGACCGGATCTCCGAGTACCCGAGATGCAGCGCTTTCATGCCCGAGCCGCAGACCATGTTGATCGTGCTGGCGCCGGAACTATCGGGGATACCCGCTCCCCGCAGGACCTGCCGCGCCGGGTTCTGGCCGGCACCGGCCTGGATGCAGTGCCCATAGAGTACCTCCTCGATGTCGGCGGGCGGGATGCCGCTCTTTCCGATCGCCGAACGGGCCGCCACGGTGCCGAGCTGGACCGCCGAGAGCTCGCGGAGCGAGCCGCCGTATCTCCCGATCGGGGTGCGGATCGCGCCGACGATCGCGACCGTCCGATCTACCGCGCTCGACATGGGACCTCCGCCATTCGACACGCGGCTTAACGCCGTCGCGTGACGGCGCTGAATTCGGGCCTAGTCTTCCTCGACCCGCGGAGCAAGCAGGAACCGGCCGGAGCCCTTGCCGCCCGCGACGGTGAATTCGATCTTGAGCGGGTACTCGTTCCCAACGTGGAGGGTGACCTCCTCGGCAGAGGTGATGGACTTCATCATCGAACTGAAGAAATCGAGCGGGTACATGCTCTTCACTGGCTCCTTGACCTCGAGTCGGGACAGCCCCGGACCGCCCTTGACCAGATCGAGATCGACCCGGTCGGTCTCCGCTTCCGAGTAGAGGCTGAACTTCTCCGGGTCAACGGCGATGGTGACGTGATCGGAGATGCTCTCGCTTCCCCGGATCCCCTGGCGGATCTCCTCCATACGGACCACCGCGACCGCCGGCGGGCTCACGTTCGGCACCTTGGGGTCGGCGATCCCAGCGGGATCGATCACGGACATGTGCCGGGTGACCTTCCCGACCTTGACGACGAGGCGGCTCTTGCCCCCGTCGTACTGGAGGTCGAGGATGTCGTTCGGCTTGGAGAGCCGGAGCACATCCTTCAGTTTCTCGATGTCGACGCCAATCTCGGTAGGCTCGCCGGTGAACTCCTCGAAGGCGCCCTTGTCGAGCTTGAGCACTAGCATGGCGACGTGGGACGGATCGACCGCCTTGACCTCGAGACCGTCCTTGGAGATCGTGAGCTTGACCTCCGAGACGAGGGTCGAAACGACCTCGACGAGCTCGCGGAGGACCTCGGTGCGGATGCGCGCCTTGAACATGGGAAAACCCTGGGCCGCGACTACGTGTATCACCTCTTTATAGGTTGCCCACCGGCGAGGCGGCCGACGTGGTTTTTGCGCTCGCGCGCGTGCGAGCGGCGTGACCGAGCTCGCCTATCTCGACAGCAGCGACGCCGCCTACGTACGCACGTTCCGCGCGCGGATCCAAGCGCGTCCCCCCGGAGCGGTCGTGCTCGACCGCACGTACTTCTACGCGGTCGGGGGCGGTCAGCCCGCGGACCGCGGCCTCCTCCGCGCCCCGTCCGGGCGCACCGTGGATGTGGTGGACGTCACCAAGAGCGGATCCGCCGTGGTCCACAGGGTGCGGGGTACTCCCGAGGCGTTCGCCGATCTCGCCGTCGGCACCAAGGTGGAGGGGGTCCTCGACTTCGACCGGCGCTATCGCCACATGCGCCTGCACACCGCTCAGCACTTCCTCAGCGCCCGGATCTTCGCCCGGGCCAACATTCGAACCCAGAAGGCGAAGCTCGGGGGCCGAGAAGGGATCCTCGATCTGGAGGGAACGGTAACGGCGGACCTACTTCCGGAGCTCGCGGAGGACGCGGCCGAAGCGCTCTCGCACCCCCGGTCCGTACGGATCCGCCACGTGCCGAGGGCCGAGTGGGACCTGCACCCCTCCGCCCGATCCGGCCTCGTGCGTCTCGCCGCGCACATCGATCCCGTGCGCGTGATCGAGATCGACGGAATCGACGCCTGTCCGTGTGGGGGCACCCATGTTCGATCGACCGGCGAGATCGGCCGGATCGCGATCCGCGACCCGGTTCCCCTCGCCGGAGGGGGCTGCCGCCTCACGTTCACGCTTTTGGAGGAGACGGCCACTCCGAGCGCGTGACGCCGTAGACGTAGACATCGTGCCACCGCGCGTGGTGGAATAGTGCGCCCCGCAGCGATCCCTCCCGCCGGAACCCGATCCGCTCCAGGAGTCGGGCCGAGGGAACGTTCTCCACGTCACAGGTCGCCCCGATCCTCTGGACGGTCTGGGTTCGGAACAGCTCGGTCACCAGGATCTGCACGGCCTCGCGCCCAACTCCCTTTCCGCGTTGGGCAGGGTCTCCGAGCAGGTACCACACGTCGATGTACTCCAGGACCGGATGCGCCCGGTACCAGCCGACACACCCCACGATGGTCCCCGTCGCCCGGAGTTCCACGGCGTACCGCGGATAGAGCGAGCCGGGGTCTCCGGCCGCGCCGGCGAGTCCGGCCGCGAACGCGTCGACCGTGTCGGGCTCGTACCGGTCGAACGGCGCGACGAGCTCCGGATCCTGGTACCATTCGAATAGGAGCGCTGCGTCCTGGGCGGTCGGTGGACGCAAGCGGACCTGAGACCCTTCGAGCACCCTTCCCTCGGTCCGGTCGGAACGGCGGCCGGCGCCGGCCGGGCTCTCATCTGCGGCCCTCTTATATGTACACCCTCCTCGCCGATGAGTGCCATGGGGCCGTCGGCGTCTCGAGGTCCGGTCGTCGTAACGGGCGGCGCCGGTGCGATCGGCCAAGTGCTCGTCCGCGCCCTGCTTCACCGCGGCCACGAGGTCCGGGTCATCGACAACCTCTCTTCCGGACAGAGAAGTGATCTGCCGGATCCCGCGTCGGAGCCTCGCCTCTCCATCCTCCAGGCGGACCTGAGGGAACCGAAGACCTGGGAGTCGCAGTTCGATGGGGCCGAAGCCGTCTGGCACCTGGCTGCGAACCGGGACATCCGGTTGGGCACGAGCCGGCCGGAGATCGATCTGGAGCAGGGCACCATTGCGTCGTTCCACGTGATCGACGCCGCTCGCCGCCACGCGGTCCCGCGGGCGTACCTCACCTCCTCGTGCGTGATCTACGGCTTGCCGACCGTCTTTCCCACGCCGGAGAGCTACGGCCCGCTGGAACCGCAGTCGCTCTACGGCGCCTCCAAGCTGGCGGCGGAAGGACTGTTCAGCGCGTACGCCCACTCCTACGGTCTGCAATCGTACATCTTCCGTCTCGCGAACATCATCGACGCCCGGATGAACCACGGCGTGATCTTCGATTTCTTCGAGAAGCTGAAGAAGGACCCCCGTCGCCTGGAGGTCCTCGGCGATGGACGTCAGGCAAAGAGCTACCTGCGCACCGAGGACTGCGTGGCCGGAATGCTCCTCGTCGCCGACCGCGCGGACGCGAAGGTGAACATCTACAACCTCGGGACCCTCGATCGCATTTCGGTGCGGGAGATCGCGGAAAAGGTGGTGCGCGCCCACGGCGAGAAGGCCCGGATCGAGTTCACCGGAGGGTCCCAGGGCTGGGCCGGCGACGTTCCCCAGTTGCTCCTGAGCATCGACCGTGCGAGTGCCCTCGGCTGGCACCCCTCGTACACCAGCGCCACCGCGGTCGATCGGACGATCGCCGAGGTTGCGCTCGCCCGGGGGCTCGGGCGCTAAGGACTCGCCGATGGCCGGACGCCCTCGCGCTCCCGGGGAAGTGACGGTCATCGTCACGGTCCTGAACGATCCTCGCGTCCGGAGAGCGATCGAGAGCCTACGATCGCAGCATCATGCGATCGCCACGATCGTCATCGACGACGGAGGCGGCCCCTCCGGCGGAATCCGGCGGGTCGTCGAGGAGATCGCCCGCTCCGATCCGCGCGTCCAGTGGCTGGATGCCCCGGGTTCGGTCGCACAGAGCCGGAACACCGCGCTCGCCCGGGTCGATTCGGAGTTCGTGGCCTTCCTGGACGCCGACGAGATCGCCCCCGCCGACTGGCTCGCGCATCTGCTCGCGCCGTTCTCCGACCCTGCGGTCGGCTTCACAGGGGGCCCGACGCCCGCTCTCGCAGGTTCGGCCCGTGGCCCCGGGGTCCGGTACTACGACGGGTACCTGCGCCGCTTCTACGATGTGGTCGCCCGTCGCCACCCCCACGCTCTCCCGATGGGAAACTCGGCGTGGCGCATGGCGGTCTTCGATCGGTGCGGTCCGCTCGACACGACCCTCTCTCTCGGCGCGGGCAACGAGGACCACGACATGGCCGTTCGGACCCTCGAGGCCGGCTGGACGGCCGCGTACGTCCCAGAAGCGTACGTCGAGCACGACTTTTCGGACCTGACCTCCTGGAGGCTCTTGCGCAAGCAATCGCGCTACGCGTTCGGCGGGTTCGCCCTGTGGCGACGGCGGAGCAGCACCTACGAAGCGTCGGGATTGCGCCTCGCGCCGTATGTGGTTCTGCCCGGGCTCACCGTTCTCGGGGCGATCCTCCTCGTACCGGGGCCGACTCGACCGATGGGGGAGATCCTGCTCGGCATCGGTGCGATCGGACTGGGCCTCCTCGCGCTCGGGCTCACGGCCCAGGGGTTCGCTTGGGATCGGACCTATCCCGGGATGCGATATCGGGCGTTCGAGATCCTCCGCCGATGGGCGACCCTATGGGGAGCGGCCCGGGGCTGGCTCCGATTCGGTTGGAGCGGACGACGGCCGGGCGCCGGGGCGACCGCGGCCGACCCTCCGGCGTCGGGCAAACCTTAAACGGCATGCGCCCTCGGCGCGGAGATGTCCCCCCACGCATCGGAATCGTCGGCGCCTATCAAGTCCGGAGAGCTCGTGCAACTCGAGTACGAGCTTTGGGCCGAGGGCGGTGGCCGCACCGATCTCATCGATGCGACGAGCGAGGAGGTCGTGCAGAAGGCGACCGGGACCCTGCCGAGCGGCCGAACATTCGGCCCGCGGCCGCACCTCATCGGGGGAGAATACTTCCCTGCGGGAATCGAGAAGGTCCTCGAGAACGCCCAGATCGGCGAGGAGTTCGAGCGGGAGTTCGCTCCCGCGGACGCCTTCGGCGAGCGGGACCCGAACCTCATCGAACTGTTCTCGATGGGCGAGGTCCAACGCCTCCCCGAGATGCGGCGCGAGGACGCCGAGCTCGACATCGGCACCGTCCTCACCATCCGCGGCCGTCGGGGACGGGTCGTTACGCTCACGCAGGCCCGGGTCCGGGTCGATTTCAACCCACCGTTCGCCGGACGCAAGGTCCGCGCGAAGTTCAGAATCGTCGGCCGCATCGAGGGAGCTGTCGAGCAGGTCCGCGCGCTAATCGAGCTGGAATACGGACACTCCAAGGAGTTCCAGGTCGAGGTTCACGGCAAGTCGATCGTCCTCACGATCCCCGATCGCACCAAGTTCGATGTGGCCTGGTTCGGTGCGAAGCCTCGCGTCGTCGACCATCTCCGCACACAGCTCGAAGCCCATTCCGTCAAGCTCATCGAGGAGTACGTGACCCCGAAAGCGGCGTCCACCGAGACGCCGGTTCCGGCGGCAGCGATCGAACCCACGGCCGAGGCCCCGGAAAAGGGGACCCCGGCGCACTCCCACACGCACTCGCCGAAGTCCGCGTAGAGCCCGGCCCGAGTACGGCCTCGGGGCCCGATGGCGGGATATAGCGTCCGACCCTGACGAGGGCAACGCCCAGCGGGCGTGCGAGGTCGAGGATGGCACAGAAGCGCAAGACGATGACCACCGCTGCGGGGATTCCCGTAGCCGACAACGAGAACAGCCTCACGGCCGGCCCGCGGGGCCCCGTGCTGATGAGCGATCACGAGCTGTTCGAGCGAATGGCCCACTTCAACCGGGAGCGCGTCCCGGAGCGGGTGGTCCACGCGAAGGGGGGTGGCGCCCACGGCACGCTCACGGTCACACGTTCCCTCGCGAGGTACACGCGGGCGAAGCTGTTCCAGAAGGCCGGCAACTCCTGCCCGGCGTTCGTGCGCTTCAGCACCGTCGCGGGAGAACAGGGCTCGGCGGATACGGCGCGGGATCCGCGGGGCTTCGCGATGAAGTTCTACACGGAAGAGGGGAACTGGGACCTCGTGGGAAACAACACCCCGGTATTCTTCGTTCGCGACCCGCTGAAGTTCCAGGATTTCATCCACAGCCAGAAACGTCACCCCGAGACCGGACGGCGCGATCCCACGATGCAGTGGGACTTCTGGTCGCTCTCCCCGGAGTCGCTCCACCAGGTGACGATCCTGATGGGCGACCGGGGGATCCCCGCCACGTGGCGGAACATGAACGGCTACTCCTCCCACACCTACAGCCTGTGGAACGAGAAGGGCGAGCGGTTCTGGGTGAAGTGGCATTTCAAGACGATGCAGGGAAACCGCATCCTGACGGACGCGCAGGGCGTCGAGCTCGCGGGCTCGGCCCCGGACTTCCACCGGGCGGACCTCTACGACGCGATCGAGCGTAAGGAGTACCCGAAGTGGAAGGTCCAGATCCAGATCATGCCCGAGAAGGGGGCGGAGACGTACCCCATCCACCCGTTCGACCTGACGAAGGTCTGGCCGCACAGGGACTACCCCGTCCAGGAGGTGGGGATCCTCGAGCTCAACCGGAACCCAGCGAACTACTTCGCCGAAGTGGAGCAGGCGGCCTTCGAGCCGGCGAACCTTATCCCCGGGATGGGCGCCTCTCCAGACAAGATGCTCCAGGCGCGACTATTGTCCTACGCCGACGCGCATCGCTATCGGATCGGGATCAACTACGTGGCCCTCCCCATCAACCGGCCGCTGGCTCCGGTGAACTCCTACCACCGGGACGGCCAGACCCGCTTCGACGAGAACGGAGGCGGATCGCCCAACTACGAGCCCAATAGCTTCGGCGGCCCCGTGGGCGACCCGACGCTCAAGGAACCCCCGCTGCGGATCTCGGGCGATGCTGATCGCTACGATCACCACGTGGGCAACGAGGACTACTCTCAGGCGGGGGATCTGTTTCGGCTGATGGGCCCGGAGGAGCGCGAGCGCTTGATCGGGACCATCGCACGATCGATGGCCACGGTACCGAAGGAGATCCAGCTGCGGCAGATCGCGCAGTTCACGCGCGCCGACCCGGACTACGGCCTCGGCGTGGCTCGCGCCCTGGGTCTCGAGAAACCCGCGAAGCGCTAGATCCCGGACTCCCGGGGAGCGGAACGAACCGAGGGGGGAAAAACCCCCTCGGTTTGATTGCGTCGTGGCCGAACCGGGCGAGACGCACCAGATCTCTCGTCCGTTCCTTTATGGGACGTTCGCGGCGGGGATCATCGTCGCAGCCCTGCTCATTTATCTTGGCTCCAAGGGCTACATCGGGACGTGGATCCCGGGGAGCCCGTAGGGGTGCGGATGGGCGAGACGACCGAACCGGGTCCCGAGGACGACTACAACCCGAACATGGGTTGGATCGTCGCAGGCATCATCGTCGCGGCGATCTTCGCGGTAGGCGCGGCCTTCTGGTTCACCTTTCACCCGTTCTGAGCGGGCGCGGGGCACCCGGCTCGCTCTGGGATGCGGTAGAGATAGATCCGGTGCTCCAGGTCCACCGCGTCCGGTATCCAACCGATGAGCGGGTGATAGTGAGTAACGATCCGGCTCCCCGGTGCGAGCTCGCGTTCGAGCCGGGGGCTCAGACGGGTCATCGCCGAGGGCCAGAGGAAGGTGGTGACGACCGTCGCGCCGGTGAGATCCGTGCGGAAGAGGTTCTCGCGGCGCACCGTGATCCGCCGGCGCGCGGGGCTCCGCATGCGTCGGAGGGCCAGAATCCCGGCGCGCAGCGGATCGATCTCGATCGCCACGACCCGCGCCCCGCGCTCTTCCGCGGCGCGCATCGCGATCGCCCCGGTGCCCGCCCCGAGCTCGTAGACGGTGTCCGTGGGGCCGATCTCGGCGAGTTCGAGGAGCGCGCCGACCCGCGCCCGGCCGGTGGGCTCATATCCCGCCCCGAACAGGAAGGAACCCAGGAAGAAGTAGATCACCGCGCCCGCTCCGATCGCCACGAAGATCGCGGCCCACGGTAACGCGTCGGCCATCTCGGCGACCGCTAGCGGGACGGGAAGCGCTCGGCGTACAGCTTGCGAGCCGCGGTTTCGGGATCAAGCGTGCGCGCGAGCACACGGTCGACCAGCCCGCGCAGGGCAGGATCCTCGAGGATCCGTTCTCCGACCCGGTCGCGCACCCGGCCGGCAATCTCCTTCGCGAGCCGGCGGCGCTCCTCCTCGCTCCGGCGGCCGCCCGCATCGAGGAACGCTTCGTGGGCGGCGATCGCCTCCCAGAGCCAATCGATCCCGCGGGGCGGCGAGGTCGACGTCGCGACGATGCGGGCCGTCCACCCGTCCCGAGGCCGGCCGGTCCCGGCGAGGTCGGTGAGGTGCTTCTCGGCGCGTTCCGCTCCGGGAAGATCGGACTTGTTCACGCAGAAGACGTCCGCGATCTCGAAGAGGCCGGCCTTCATCGTCTGGACCTCGTCCCCCAGGTGCGGGACGAGAACGACCACGCTCGTCGTCGCGACGTCCCGGATCTCCACGTCGACCTGGCCGCTCCCGACGGTCTCCACGAGGACGATCTCGAAACCCGCCGCTTCGAGAAGGCGCACGCTCGCCCGGGTCGCGATCGCGACCCCACCGGCGTGTCCACGGCTCGCCATCGAGCGGATGAAGACTCCGGAATCCTCCGGCGCGCGATCGAGACGGATCCGGTCCCCCAGGACCGATCCGCCCGAGAACGGGCTCGAGGGATCGACCGCGAGGACCGCCACCGTCCGGCCGAGGCCCCGCAGATGCGCGATGAGCTCGTTGATCACCGAGGATTTTCCGACGCCGAGCGGGCCGGTGATGCCGATGACGTGGGCGCGGCCGGTGAACGGGTAGAGCGCGCGCAGCGTCGGTTCGGCGCTGCGGTCGCCGTTCTCCACGGCCGTGATCAGCCGCGCGAGGGCCCGACGGTCCCCGCGGCGAACGTCCCGGGCCGCCTTCGGAAGCCGTGCCGTGCCTTTCATGTCGAACGGCCGGCGAGCGTGCGTGCCGTCGTCACGATCTCTTCCAGCGACGCACCGGGTCCGAAGATCGCCCGGACTCCGAGCTTCTTCAGCCGGCGGGCATCCTCGTCCGGAATGATTCCCCCGGCAAATACGGGGATGTCGCTGGCCTTCTCTTTCTTCAGGAGCTGGACGATCCGAGGGATGAGCGCCATGTGCGCCCCGGACAGGATCGAGACGCCGACCAGGTCGACATCCTCCTCGATTGCGGCCTGAACGATCGCCTCCGGGGTCTGCCGGAGCCCGGCGTAGATCACTTCCATGCCCGCGTCCCGCAGGGCTCGGGCGACGATCTTGGCCCCTCGGTCGTGCCCGTCCAACCCGGGCTTGGCGATCAGGACCCGGATCGGAGGCTGCTTCACCTGACGGACCATGCGCTCGCCTCCCTCGCGTGGGAGAGCCCCCCCATAAAAAGGGCTTGCCGCCCCCAGTTCGGGCAGTTTCAGAGAAGGGCGGCCAGATCGAGGAGGACGTTGCCGAGGAGGAGGGCGAGCCCGGCGCCGAGCGCGAAGAACAGAACGAGCGGGACCTGCGGGGTGACCCAGACCCGTGCGACTCCCCGCGCGTGGAGCTCCGCGGCCTGCTCGGCCCGCAGCTGGTGATCTTCGGCCGCGGTGTCGAGTTCCATCGGGGGTGCTCCCCGCTCGAGCTTCGGCTCGTGCAGCCAAACGAAGCGTAGGGAGAGCTCGTCGGTTGGGATCGACGTTCCGAGGAATCCTCTCGCGAAGGAGAACTCCCCGCGGCGCGCGTTGCGGATCGCGAGCCATATCGGAACGGCGAGCGCGAGCACCGCCCCATTGATGAGGGCAGTCAGTGCGAACGGAGTCACCTGCAACAGCGCGGTCAGGGTCGTTGTCTGCGCGAGAAGAGGCGTCGACCAGAGCGGGAGGAGCACTGCGACGGTGATCACCGCCTTCGCATCCGCCCCTCCATACAGGACTCGCGCCTCGAACAGGCCCCGCGCCAGCAGCACGGCCGCGTACACCGCGATCGCAGCGACCGGGATGCCGCCCGCACCGAGTCCGTACGCCCACCCCGCGGCGAGCAAAACGACGCCGGTCCCCACGTACAGGGATACCTCGAACAACTCCGGCAGTCGGCTCGATCCACCGCTCCATCGCTCATCCCAGGGGAAGAGGTGCTGGAGCGCAAACCCCGCCACGAGCAGCCAGAGAAGGACGGGACCGAGCCCCGAGCCCGCCACGAGGCTCGCCCCGATCGCTGCGCCGATAAGACCGACGATCTGCCAAAGCCGATCCGGCACCTCTCGCGACCGGGCGTCCCAGCCCGCCGCGAGTCCGAGACCGATCACGAGGGCGAGGATCTCTAGGCCGACGAGGATGCTCGACGTGTCCGTCACCTCATCTCCTACCGTCCCCGACCTAGGACCCGGCTCTTAAACCGAGGGACGCGCCGGCAACTCTTGCGTGCCGTTCCGCTTTTATCGTGACCCCCGTAACTATCGTCGAGCACCCATGTCCGGACCCCCGCTCGCGACTCCCCCGCCGGTCTCCGGGACTCCCGACATGGACGCGTTCGGTCCCCCTGCCCCGCCTCCCGGCCTGTCGCGCCGCCGCGCGCGGTGGACCGCCGTCGGGGCGATGGTGATCGTCGCGATGCTGGTCGTCGGTGGGTTGTTCTGGCTCGGGGTCTTCTCTCCCGGGACCACCCCCGGCACCTCGACGAGCCCCCCGTACTCCTCCGCGCTCGGAGCGGCGTCCTCGATAGCCCAGGGAGCCTCCGGGGGACCCTGGATGATCGTGGCGGGGGTGGGGATCGCCCTCACCTCCAACGTAACGGAGTCGGCGGCCAACATCTCGAGCCAGTTCGCCACCTCGGGATGCATCTTTGCCTGGCAGGGAACTCCTCCGACCTCGGTCACGTTCCCTGCGACGCCGACCCACGCGGCTCCGGGGAGCGCAGGAGCCTGGGCTTTCATCTCCACCAATCCCTTGCTCACCGCGCTCGTGACCTTGGTGACCAACTCGATCGCGACCAACCTGTTCACGATCTCCGGATCGTGCGCGGCGAACTTTGCGCTTCTGAGTTCCCTGCCAGGAAATGTCGTGGATTCGCCGACCGCGGCGGCCTCGGCCAACGCGGCCGGAGGTACCGCGTTCCTCATCGCCCATCCCGGCGCCGAGCGGGTGTACGCGATCGCCGCCGCCGGGCCGCTCGCCTTCTGGGTCGTGACGTACTCCACCTGTCCCTTGAGCTCGAACGCCACTACCACCGGCCTGCAGTTCAACGTGACCGAGTACGCGTCCACGGGAACCCCGGTCATGCCGGGCAGCACAGGGACGGTCACCTGCTCGTCCGGGCCGATCCCATAGGTCATTCTCCGGCGGGCTTTGTAGGGCAATCTCTCGTCAGAACTCGATTGTCCTACGGCCGTCCTGATTCTCCTACGCGCGTCGCGGCATCGATTTTGGAGGATGTCGTGCCGCGAAGGAAATCCGGCACGATCCCGTGCTCGAAAATCTCGTGAATCACCACGGTCAGGTTGTAGGCCAGAATCTTGGCCAGCAGTTCGTTCGTCTGAGCGGTCGGTGTCCGGGATCGGAGCGTCTCACCGAACTTCCGCTTGAGCGCGGAGAACACCGACTCCACATTCGACCGGGCGTGGTACTTGACCTCGAACTCGTCACGGTGCAGTTGGAAGAAGAAGAACGCCTTCCGCCAAAGCTCGGAGTGGGCTTCCGGCCCCTTGTGTCCGCGAGCGGCCGGGCGCGGCTTTGCGCTCGACTTGAAGGGCACGTAGAGGTCGAACCCTATCTCTTGAGCGAGCGCGTAGTTCGCCCGGGAGGAGTACGCCTTATCCGCGTATACCTCCTTGAGCGGGAAGCCGGCTTGAGCGGCCTGCCGAACCAAGGGCGCGAACTCGGGGTTGTCTCCGCCATTCTTCCCGGTGACCGAGGCCCGAACGATAACATGCGTCTTGACGCCGGCGAGCGCGTGGGCCTTGAGCCATATGTGCTCCCGGGCGTCCCCGTGCTTATCCTCCATCCACGCACCGAACGAAGTCGTGCGGATTCCGGTGGAGTCGGGAGCGAAGCCTCCTTCGAGAGCCGCGAGCGGGAACGCGGAGCGGGTGACTAGCTCCTCAAGGACCGGGGTCAATTCCGGGCGGTTCAACGCCTCGGATGAGAGGGTGTAGTGAGGGACCTTCGGAAGCTGGCCGCGCTCCACCGCGAACCCGAAGAGGGAGTGGGCGCGGCGGCAGGAGAGTTGGGAGTAGACCTTCTGCACGGCGCAGAAGAGTTGGTCCGCGAGCGGGATGGGGTGCCGGCCGGCACGGCGAGGATCGCGCTCCGGCTCCGGAACTCCCGCCACAAGGTCCCGTAGAAGCACGTCGAAGAGCCGAACTTCCTCCATCTGGGCGCGGTCGTACGCCGCCCACGCTTGGGGATAACTTACGGGGACCCGCTCACTCTGGACCTCGCCGGACGGTAGGATGGTCTGCTTCTCAAGGTAGAACCGAACCGAGGCCGCATGCTTGCAGGGTAGGTTGCGCTTAGCGAAATCTGGGCAGTTACACGCGACGCTTCCGACTCCCACCGAGACTCGGTAAGCACCGGGGCCGCTTTGGGACTTCACGAGGAATACCCCGTCGTTGACCTCCTCGACCGCTCCGGGGGTGGCGGCGATCTGCCGCCCCTTCTCGGTTCGCTCTGCGTCCATCTGAAGTGCGCCCATCGTCTCCGCCATCGCCGCCATCTGTTCCTTCCTCCCCCACCCGTAGCCTACGTGTAACCTACAGTCTCGGGAGTATTTAAGTGCGTTGTCTACGGGAATGTCCACCCATAGGCTATAGTTATGTAGTCGTCCGCCCGTGAGGGTGATGGGAGAATCCATGCCGGGAACTTTCAGGTCGCCGATACTGCTCGCCCGCGAAGGCTCACCATCGGTCAGAGTGACGATCCCGGAGGGCATCGCTACGGCACTCGAAGCGAAGCCTGGCGGCGTCCTCCTCTGGACGTTGGACCTCAAGGCCGGCCGCGTAACGGTATCGGTGGAGCCGCCTGAGAAGTCGTCTAAGCGTAGCTGAGTCGCCCGAGGCGAACCGGGGCTTTCCGCTCCGCGATGGTTGGTTCCCTTCCGACCGCGAATCGTCACCTGTAGCCCCGATTTCAGTACCCATACCGTCAACTGAAACTGCCAATCCGTGCTTAGGAGACACATCTATTAAATATATGCGTTGCATTTCCGAATTCGATATGGGTTCTCGATTGGTGCCAACAAATCTCACTGCGCATGACTTTGTGGGTCGCTCGGACGAGCCACTACAAGACCTCGGCCCGCAACTGCACCGCAAGAAGATTGTCCAAGCAGTCAAGGCGTCGCCGGATGGAATCAGTACTGGCGAGGTTGCGAAGGCAACCGGGCTCTCCGTGCCAACCGTGAAACGGATTCTTGCGGAGCTAGAGAAAGAGCGCGAGGTGTACTCGAGGAGTCACACCCAGAAGCGCATCCTCATCTGGTATCCTAACGGCAAGATAATTCATCAGTACCTTGAGGTCCAGAGGGAACTTCGCGGGAAAACCTACCGCGTGACAGTGCAAGAGAGTCGCTCGGGCCCTGCTGTCCAAATCCAGGAGCGTCGGTTCTCCTTGCTTGATGGTGAGCGAGTAGAGGGGGCTATCTTCATCGACTATGAATCGGTGGACGACCTCTGCGCACTACTGGCCGAACTGAAGCAGCGTTACGAGTCCTACGAATCGGGGAGAGCAACGTAGATCATGCAGGCCATACTGAGAACTCTCAGCGTTCGGCAGCGCGTCGGTGACAGCATCACCGGGTCCTCCCTATGGGGACCAAGGTTCGAACAAGTTTCCGTGGGGCGCGCCATCCCATCCTTGAGAAAGATTGAGGATGCCGAAGCGATTCTCCGGTGCGGGTTCCTCGAACCTGGTGTACCAATCGAGCTAAACCTTGTTCAATCGGAATCGATGCGATTGAGGCTACGTCAGAGGCTTTTGGTGGACTCGGATACGGCGGGTTGGCTAGACCCAGAAACGCTCCTTAGGACGCACCCATCCCTCGGATACCTGCCACCGGAGCTTTTCTCCGCGCCGAATGTTGCTGGCCTAAAAGCCCTCTCTGACAGCAGTGTCACTGGCGCGGCCGTGGTCCGGTTGCGCTTGAAGGACCCGCCTCTGGAGGAAGGCGAGCTCGACTGGTCGAAGATGGCCGGAGAGAACGTCATCAGCGATGGAGCGTTTTGGCGCAAACTTGCTAAGTCCAACCTGTATCCGACCTTGGTCGGTGACCTACTCTCTCGCGGGGAGAACGTTCGAATCTCGCTGCTGGCCCCGCCTGTCCCTGCGCTCCACGAGGAATTAGGCAAGAGCGCGGACCTGCAGTTCGAATTGAACGCGGCCGCCTCGGCGCTGATGAAACCACCGGCAGGTTCGAGTCCTGCCATCCGTCCCCTGTACTCACTGCACGTCCACCCGAGCGCTCTTGGGCGACCGGAACTCCTACAGCGATCTCTAGACCGGCTTCGCCTTGCTATGGCTGGGTCGGAGTACGGCTACATTGGTGTCCACCTTGCTTTCATCGACATCGGAGCAATCGCGGTTGAGGGAGCTCCTGCGATCCGAACTGCGAAGGATTTCTCGGCCAGAGTGATCGGGATTGCCAGCTCACTCGGCCGCTTTGCCATCGTTAGCGACACCGGCCCCGTCGGACCGACGTTCCTAGATTTGGGCGCGGCCTTCTCGACCTATGGGATGGGGATGACCATGCATCGAACCTACCCGATTATGCGGTCTCCGAAGAAGAAGACCCGCACGACCAAGAAGCGAGTTCGAGAAGCAAAGTATGGCAAGGTTCTTGGCGGACCTTGGAACTACGTTCTACTTAGGTACCGCAACGTCAGGGACCAGAACTGGACGCTGGAGGACCCGGCAGGGAAGTTCCCTAAGGAAGTCCCTCCGAGCCTCAGGGGCGGTCCATACGACCGGTATCGAATCGACTTCAGCAAACCGTACAACACGGCCGTGCAGGAAGTCCTTAACGACCTGAGAGAGCGCGAACTTAACAATCAGACAAACACCCGCCCAGGAAAGGCGTTACTTGGCAAGTCAGACGATTCGACGATAGGCTCATGGGCTTAGGTGTAGGGTAACAGGACATCTGACCGGCCCACTGAACCCCCCGACTTGGCACAGAACAACGAACTCGAATTCATCACGGCCGATGGTCGGCCCGGATCACCCGGTGGGCCGAGCCGCGTACCCTCGTAGAATGGGACAGCTTGCTCGGGCTACCTAACTCGTGGCCACTACCGGCGGCGGGTACTTTGTTTCGACCCTCAGCCGGAAATCGAATTCGCAGAGTCGGATAGGCAACGGGTCGACCCCTCTCGCCGCCGAAATAAGGTTACGGTCGATCTGCTTTCCGACAATGATACCTCGGACCACCTGGCTCGCCTCCCTTCGGTTGTCCTTAACCCACCCGATGTACCTCAAGGTCTGACCCATCACCTTGTCCCCGGCGCGTTCTCGCTTCAACTCAATCACGACCCAGTTACCCTGAGGATCACGGGCGAGGAGGTCGATGATTCCCCGCTCCGTCTGGAATTGGCGACCTGTCGCATCTCCTTCGGCATGGAGCGTCAGACCGGGCTCCAAAAGGGTGAGCCGGTGCTCCAGGATGTCTTCGATTACCTTCTCGTGAACCAGGGTCTGGACGTAGCTCTCGTCGGTTAGGGCAGCGTCCACGAGTGCCCGGCTTCGCGCGGCTTGCAGCGCTTCGACTGCCCGGGGAACGTCGTACCTTGCCTCGTAGATGGTCATCGCGGTGTTGTACGAATTCTCTACGCCAATGTCGCCGTAGTAAGAGAACCACTCCTTCTCATTCTCGAATCGAATGAACGTGGCGGTCTGATGGTGCTGGGTCAGCCTTTGTCTAGCAGGGTCTGATTTGCCCTCTTCGATCCGTAGGGATTGGCGAGTCCGCTCGATGAACCGGCCAGAGGACGAGAATAACGCCCAGGCGTACGGCTGGCATCGCGAAATGCGAGTGTAAAGGGACACCCCGTCGTCGGTGTGCGCAGATTGAGTGGGAACGCTATCGAGGTAATGAACGATCCGCCCTTGGGCCTTCTCGTCAAGCCTCCGCCACCTCCGGATTTGCTCGCAGACTCTATTGGCAGAGTCCTCGGTCTCTGAACGGCAGACAAAGAGATTGTATTCCTCGGCCGTAATGCCTTCAGAAATATTGAGTAGAACCTCGATTAGGATGGCGTAGGGGAAGACCCGGATTTCCTTGTACTGTTCTCCGCGAATAGACAGATTCCAG
>DATKQS010000003.1 GCA_035532555.1 Thermoplasmata archaeon
GGGCGAGGGAGCTCGGGGTGGGGGAGGAGGTAGAGGGAGGTGCTGGCGGTAACGCAGGGCCTGGGCGCGGGCTCGGGCCCACTGGAGCTGGTCGGGAGTCGGGGCGAGGAGGGGGGTCGGAACTAATTTCCGTACTCCAGACCCGCCCCCGTCAGCTTCGCGGTTTATATACGCTCACATCTTTATGGTCACGGCAGGGATGAAATGAAGCGAAAACTTCTATCCGGGGCAATAGCAGCGGTAGCACTGCTGGCAACGGTGTCTCTGATTGCAGGAAGCGCGATCGCGGCTGGCCCGTCAGGGTACAACTACAACGCAAACCTCTTTGTCGGTACGGGTGCGCTGTGGTGTACGCAGACCGATCCAACGTGGACCGGTTGCGACGCCTACCTTGGTGCTTCCGTAAATGACATCCTAACCATGAAATGGAACGCGCAGTGGAATAATTGCAATGCTAACGGCTACGATAGCGCCACATACTGCCTTGGTGCCTGGGTATCCAACGACTGGAACGGCGCGGTGCCAGGTGGAGACGGTGGCGTATGGCACTACAAGATCATCTGGGTGGGCTCTGCTGCTGAAAGCAGTCCATACTGGCTTCCTGGAGGTTACACTATCTGGAACAACTACGAAGTAGTCATGGACCAGGGAACGTCGGGTGGAGTGCACACATTCTTCGCCCTCGCAACTCCCAACGGCTACGGCGCAGTGAATGGTCAGTAGGGAACGCCTCCTGGTGCAGGACGGCTCCTTCGGGTCCGCCACTTCCAGGTCCCTGGGGCCGCTCCGTGCGTTATCGGTTAAGGCTCGGTGGGGCCATGACGCACTGCAGCGTGACCACGGTCCGGCCCCTGCCCCGAGGGATACGGGCCGCTGACGGTGGGGGCTCCGGGGTCCGTGCCCGCTTGGCGGGGAGTGCCCCGCCCTCCGACAGGAACGGCCAGACCTTTACGTTGTAACGCGGTCGAGCTTAACCGATAACAGATGGACGTCCCTTATCCCCTCGATTGAGGCTCCCCAGAACTCGCGAACGGCGTTCGAGAGCCAACCCCATTACCTAGTACCCACGTGCCGCGATCATGCCGACCCGCAGCGTAGGACGCGACATCCTCTCGGTCATGGACTATGCCCCCGACGTCGACCGCCTCCTGCGCAGGGCGCTCGCCCTCAAGCGCGACCGGCAACGGGGGCGGCGGCCGCGGACCCTTCGCGACCGCACGCTCGCCCTGGTCTTTGAGAAACCGTCGACTCGAACCCGCACCAGCTTCGAGGTGGGGGTCCGCGACTTGGGAGGCGCACCGATGTATCTTTCCGCTCACGATCTCCAGTTGGGTCGAGGGGAGACCATCGCGGACACCGCGCGCGTCCTCTCCCGCTACGTCGACGGGATCGTCTACCGGGCGTTCCACCATGCCGACGAGGTCGAGCTCGCGAAGTGGGCCTCGGTGCCGGTGATCAACGCGCTCGATGACCTCGAGCATCCCTGTCAGATCGCGGCGGACCTGCTCACGATGTACGAACGCTGGAAGGGAAAGTTCTCCGGTCGCCGTCTCGCGTACATCGGGGACGGCAACAACGTCCTCAACTCGCTCCTGCTCGGCGCCGCCGCCGTCGGGTTGGACGTCTCAGCGGCAAGCCCCAACGGGTACGGCCCGAACGCCGGGATCGTGCAGCACGCCCAGACGCTCGCGCGCGCTCACCACAGTTCGATCACGTTGACCGATTCCATCGAGGAGGCCGTCCGCGGTGCGGATGCCGTGTACACCGACGTGTGGGTTTCGATGGGAGAGGAAGCGGAGACGGCCGCACGTACCGCCGCCTTCCAAGGCTACCAGGTCAACGACGCGCTCCTCCGCCGCGCCCACCCGGACGCATTCGTACTGCACGATCTGCCGGCCCATCGCGGGCTCGAGATCACCGATGAGGTGATGGATGGCCCCCGCGCCGCCGTCTGGGACCAGGCGGAGAACCGCCTGCACGCCCAGAAGGCGCTGCTGGAGTGGGCGCTCTTCGCGCCCAAGGCCTCCCGCGGGCGCGGGAAGTCGCGGTAAGCTCTTCCCGGGCTCACGCCGTGGGGTTCGCTTCGGGGTCGGCCCGCAAGCGGATCCCGAGCTGGTGCTCGATCTTGCGGATCAGCGCGTCCGGAGGGCGGAAGCTCCCCGACTCGATCTTGAGGACGACCGATTTCTTCTCGTTGAGCTTCTTGCCGAAATCCTCCGGGGTCCACGCGCGGTGCTCGCGCGCGATGCGGATGCGCTGGAACCAGTCCGGGGCCAGCTCCATCTCGGGCATCTCGAGGTAGACGTCCCGCTCCTCGAACCGCCGCGATGCCGAGGGCCGGACAGGTCCGACGCGGATCCGGCTCGGGACCGAGGAGGGAGCGGCGGCCGCGGGAGGGGGATCGACCGGGGTCCCGAACTTCGCGCAGTTCGGGCACAGCTGCAGCACCGATCGCTCGATCTTGATGCGACTCGTCGACTCCACTTCCGTCCCGCACATTTCACACAACATCGGTTTCACTCCTTTTTACTGGGTCCTGCCCGGGTCTTTCGCCGCTCGTCCATCCGCCGTCGGCCCTCCTCGAAACGAACGCGCTCCTCCTCCGTGGTCAACACAAGCTCCGGGACCGGGATCGGGCGGCCGCTCGAGTCGATCGCCACCATGGTCACGAAAGCGTTCCCGACGAGCTGAGCTCGTTCCGCGTCGATGCGCTCGGCGGAGACCTGGATCCAGATCTCCATGGAGGTGCGGCGGACGAACGTGACCTGGGCATCGAGCTGAACGATGTCCCCGACGTGGACCGGGGCGATGAAGTCGACCCGGTCGAACGAGGCCGTGAGGCACGGGGCAAAGGCATGTCGGCTCGCCGTGATGTAGGCGACCCGATCGATCTCCGCGAGGATAATCCCCCCGAAGACGCTGCCCAGGTTGTTCGCTTCGACGGGCAGCATGAGCCGAACGGTGTGGGTCCGACTCGCGGACACTGGCTTCGGCGGCCTCGCGGACAATTCGATCCCACTCCGACGAGGCATCCCGCGGAGAGACCGGGGCCCCAGCCGAGGGAAGCGGTGGAGCGGTTTAGCCTTTCTTGAACAGGATCCGATTCCGCCCGAACCGCTCGATGGGCTCCAGTCCCTGGGCGAGGAGGAGCGGCTCGAGGAGCGCGATGTGGCGGCGCGGCACGGCGAAGGCGAGCCGACCGCCCGGGCGGAGCACGCGCTCGATCTCGCGGATCGCGCGCGGGACGGCCGCGGGTGCCGTGCAGCACAGGACTCCCAGCGACAGGACGAGGTCCGCGGAAGCGTCCCGGAACGGGAGCGCGACCCCGTCCGCCTGAACTCGCCCGATCTCCTCCGTGCCCCGGGACGGCGGTTCCCGACGGGCACGAACGAGCATTCCTCTCTGCGGTTCCGCCAGAACGTAGGTCCGGCCATGGCTCTCGCGGTCCCCGGCGAGGAAGAGTTGCAACGGGTATCCGGTTCCGCCTCCAACGTCATAGACCGCCGCGGCGGGACGAAGCCCACGCCGTGAAGCCGAGAGCAAGCCCGCGAGACGGATCCGACGGCCGGGGAGTCGTTGGAGCCATGCCGACCTCGGCCGGCTCGACCACGCCGCCGGCCATCGGATCGTGGGGGCCGGACGGGATGGCCCAGGGCGATCGGACGCGCTGCGTTCCGCTCCGGCCCCTGGGGTGGACTCCGGCTTGGACGCCGCGCTTCGATCCGTCATTCATTCCTAGATGCGGTATGGCGGCGGGTCGATTTAGTACGCCTGTACGAGTCGATCCCCGCTAGTCCGTGCGGATTCGGGCGATTGCCGTTCCGATCGATTCGCACTCGACCGCAGCGTTCCAAACACGCCGCGGCTCGACTCTCCAGTACTCATGCTTCGAGAAGGAGGCGAAGCCGCGCATCGCTCTCCAAGGCACCTCCGGATGACTCCCTTGGACACGCGAGGAAACATTCCCGGCCGCCTCTCCGATCACTTCCAACTCGCGAATCACCGCGTCCTGAGCCATCGTAGAGCCGAGGAACTTTTCCTCGCCGCCGACGATGTAGGAAGCGATCAGGCGGGTCGCCGCGACGATGTCGGAGAGCCGAAGAGCATCGTCGCGCGGGTGCCGGGTCATACCGACACCGCTTCGAAGAGGATCTGCGGACGGATGAGCCAATGGAGCCCGCCGGGCTCTGCGATGTCGACTCTTCGGCCGAACACATCCTCGAGATCGTTGATCAGCGCCACCTGGTCGAACGCAGACGCGCTCGCGTCGAATTCGACGAGCAGATCGAGGTCGCTGTCCTTGGTCCCTTCCCCTCGGGCGATCGATCCGAACACCTTCGGATTCCGCGCCTTGTGCCGAGTGAGCACCTTCGACATCTCTTCGCGTTTGGGCTTGATGATATCGTCGACCCCGAGGCCGGTCCCGCGCCGGACCGGTCGAATGACCGGAGCATCCCACAGGCGGGACTTGCACCGGGGGCACAGCCTCGGTTCAACCTCCCTCGGCACCCAGACGCAGGCGCAGCGGAAGCATCCCGAGAGACCGCCGGGGCCGATCGAGTTCGACATCCTTCGGCACATGCCTGCAACGTAAATAAACTTACGGTGCCATCTCCCACCGGGCCGGACCCGTCGCGTCCAGATCCCCGGCCGGGACTGCTGAAGGCATGACGCACTCCCGGGAGTGTTCGCCCCGTCCCGGCGCAGTAATCCTCTTCCCCGGAGACCGAAGGGAAGCCGTGACTTTCGTGAGTCGAGGCCGAAGAATGGGCCGTCCAACTCCTCCGTCCGAACTCCAGATCGACCCAGCGCCAACCGTTCCCGCACGCCGCGACCGGGACGCCGCACGACAGGGGGCGCGGCGTGACAACTCATAAATAGTGGCGCCATGTGGCCGCCGCCGGAGCCCTCAGGAAATGGCGAACAAGCCCCACCTCAACATCGTCTTTATCGGACACGTGGACCACGGTAAGTCGACCACCGTCGGTCGACTTCTGCTCGACACCGGTGTCATCCGGCAGGAAGAGATCGACAAGTTCCGGGCCGAGGCCGAGGCGAAGGGCAAGGCGACGTTCGAGTTCGCCTGGGTCATGGACGACCTCAAGGAGGAGCGCGAGCGTGGGGTCACGATCGATATCGCCCACCGCCGCTTTGACAGTCAGAAGTACTACTTCACCATCATTGACGCGCCCGGTCACCGGGACTTCGTCAAGAACATGATCACGGGGACCAGCCAGGCCGACGCCGCGGTCCTGGTCGTCTCCGCCGCCGAAGGGATCCAGGAGCAAACGCGGGAGCACATCTTCCTGTCCCGGACGCTCGGCGTCTCGCAGCTCATCTGCGCGATCAACAAGATGGACCGGCAAGAGGTCGCCTACTCCGAGGCCAAGTACAACGCCGTGAAGGAGGAGCTGACGAAGCTCCTGAAGAACGTCGGGTTCAAGGTGGACACGCAGGTCGTCTTCCTCCCGATCTCCGCCTTCAAGGACGACAACATCATCAAGGCGAGCCCGAACATGGCCTGGTTCAAGGGCCCGTTCCTACTCCAGGCGCTCGACAGCCTCGTCGTGCCGGCGAAGCCCACCGACAAGCCGCTGCGCCTTCCCGTCCAGGACGTCTACACCATCACGGGGATCGGCACCGTGCCCGTCGGCCGGGTCGAGACCGGGCGCCTCAAGGTCGGCGAGAAGATCACCTTCATGCCGAGCGGCAAGACCGGCGAAGTGAAGACGATCGAGATGCACCACGAAGCGGTCCAGATCGCTGAACCCGGGGACAACGTCGGGTTCAACGTGCGCGGGATCGATAAGAACGACATCCGCCGCGGTGACGTCGCCGGGCCGGCCTCCGCGCCTCCGACAGTCGTGGAGAGCTTCACCGCGAACATCCAGGTCCTCAACCACCCGAGCGTCATCACCGCGGGCTACGCACCGGTCTTCCACGCGCATACGGCGCAGGTCGCCTGCGAGTTCACCGAGCTGTTGAAGCGCCTCGACCCGAAGACGGGCCAGACCGCCGAAGAGAACCCCGCGACGCTCAAGACCGGGGACGCCGCGCTCGTTCGCATCACTCCGAAGCGCCCGCTCGTGCTGGAGAAGTACAAGGAATTCCCCCAGCTCGGCCGCTTCGCCGTGCGGGACATGGGCCAGACGGTCGCCGCCGGTGTCGTCGTGGACGTCAAGAAGCGCGAGGGCTAAGGCGACCGTCGCCTCGGCCCGAGCAAGAACGGATCTCATGGTGCAGAAGGCCCGGATCTCGCTCACGGGCCGCGACGCCCAGAAGGTCGACCAGATCTGCAAGCAGATCCGTGAGATCGGCCAGAAGACCGGTGTGAAGATCGCCGGGCCGATCCCGCTTCCGACGAAGAAGCTGCGCGTTCCCGTCCGCAAGGGCCCCGACGGCGGCGGGTCGAGCACTATCGACCACTGGGAGATGCGGATCCACAAGCGCCTGATCGATATCGACGCCGACGAGCGTGCGCTCCGCCAGGTGATGCGCATCCAAGTCCCCGACGGCGTCAACATCGAGATCGTCCTGACGAGTTGATCCGAACGTGTTCGCCCCGGGGGCGAGCCGGTATCTCGGCGCGAGCCTGATCGCGGTCGTCATCCTCGGCGCGCTCGTCGCGCTCATCGCGTGGGGGCCCCTTTGGGTCCTCCTCGCCGCGGTCGCGGCGGGCTGGATCTTCTTCGCCGTGTTCCTGCGTGACCCCGACCGAGTGGCCGGGGAGGGGATCGTATCCGCGGCGGACGGACGCGTGCGCGAGGTGGTTCGAGAGGGCGCGCGCTGGCGGATCTCCGTGTTCATGAACGTGACGAACGTCCACGTCAACCGGTTTCCCGTGGACGGCCGGGTCGAGTCGGTCACTACGAGCGGCGAAGGCTTCCGGCCGGCCTACCGGGTGGACGCGGCGCACAATCTCCAGCGTTCCTACGTTCTCGCCACGGCGATCGGTACCGTGGAGGTCGTCCAGATGACGGGGCTCGTCGCCCGCCGGCTCGTCTCACTGGTCGAGGTCGGTGCGGAGCGCCCGAAGGGGAGTCGACTCGGGATGATCGTCCTCGGCTCGCGGGTGGACGTGCTGGTGCCGGCGGACCGGGCCCTGCCGAGCGTCGAGGTAGGCGAGACCGTTCGAGCGGGTGCTTCCACCATCGCTCAGGTGATCGGGTGACGGACCACTGGCGCGCGGCGGCGAACGTGGCGACCCTGGGCAACCTGCTCCTGGGCATCGGAGCGATCGCGTACATCGTGCTCGCCAACCCGTACTTCGCGATGCTCCTGATCGCGCTCGGGGTCGCGTTCGATGGGATGGACGGACTCCTCGCACGGCGCAGCCATACCCCCGGCGGTTGGTTCGGCCGGATCGCGGACTCCGTCGCGGACGCCGTGACCTTCGGGATCGCGCCCGCATTCCTCGTCGGGTGGCACGCCGGCCAGGGGTCCCCGTGGGCCACGATCGGGCTCGCGACCTTCGCCCTCGCCGCTGCGGTGGCGATCCTCGCGGTCGCCCGGCTCTGCTACTTCACGGTGCGCGGCTTCCAGCACCACGACTTCGTCGGTGTGCCCACCCCGCAGACCGCGCTCGCGATCGTGCTGTTCTCGCTGTGGTGGTACCTTCCCGGGTTCCTCGGGGTCGCACCGCTGCCGTTCCTCATCGCGGTCGGGCTCGTGTCGCTCGCGATGGTGCTCCCGGTGATGTACCCGAAGATCCGACGAGGCTCTACGCTGCGCCCGGCGATGGCCTTCACCGCGATCGTCGCCGCGCTCGCGCTCGTCCCGATCCAGTTCCGGCCCGACGGGGGCACGCCGCTCTACCTGTTCGCCTCCGCGATGAGCTACGCGATGGCCGCCGGCCTTTTCCTATACTACTTCCTGGGGCCGTTCACAGTGAAGCGGTCGATCGGCCCTTCCTCGAAGGGGTGAGAAACGATGTCCCGAGCCCGCTCGATCCATCGTGCCCACCTCACCCGGCGGGAGGCCTTGCTCTTCGAGGCCGGCATCAAGCTCGGAGGGCTCTTCCACCAGTACCTCGGGACGCCCGTGGACGGGCGAACCGCCCGCTCGCTCGCGCACGCGATCGAGCAGGCGGTGGGGCTGCAGCCCTACGTGCGCTCGGTCCGCGTCCGCATCGATCCCGAGCGCGGCCGCCCCACCGGACGGGGCCGATTTGCGTATCGCTACCTTGTCGCCGAGATGATCCACGTCCGGCTCGAGCTCGCCGACGGCGATCTCGTGGTGACGGCGCGCCTCGAGTGGCGGCCGGACCTCGTCTACCCGTTGATGAGCGTCGATCGGGTACAGGACACGCGCGCGCGCCGGCTCACGCACGGCCGGCGATCGGCGAGTACTTCAGGTCGGTCGGGCCGACGTAGGCCGCGGTCGGCCGGATGAGCCGCAGATCGGTGTACTCTTCGAGGACGTGCGCGGTCCAACCGGCGATCCGGCTCGCCGCGAAGAGCGGCGTGAAGAGATCGTGCGGGATCCCGATGAGCGAGTAGACCGAGCCCGAGTATAGGTCGACGTTCGGGTAGAGTCCCTTCTCCCGGTGGACGACCTCCTCCAATTTGCGCAGGAGCTCGTAGTAGCGCAGGTTCTTGCGCTCCTCTCCGACGCGGCGGGACCACTCGCGCAGGATGGTCGCGCGCGGGTCTTCGACCTTGTAGACCCGGTGCCCGAAGCCCATGATCCGTTCGTGAGCAGCGAGCTTCGCCTGGACGACACTCTCGACTCGGTCGACGCTCTGCATCTCATCGAGCAGCTCCATGACGCGCTCGTTGGCACCGCCGTGGAGCGGTCCCTTGAGCGTGCCGATCGCGCTGGTGATCGCGCTGTAGAGATCGCTCAGGGTCGATGCCGTCACGCGAGCGGCGAAGGTCGATGCGTTCAGTTCGTGGTCGGCATGGAGGATGAAGGCGACGTCCATCACCCGCGCATCGAGCGGGGAGGGGTCGCGGTCGAGAATGGCGTAGAGGAGGTAGGCCGCGTGCGAGAGCTCCGGTCGGGGGCGGAGCGGGGGGAGCTTTGCGCGGCGGCGATGGAACTGGGCGATGATCGTCGGGAGCGCCGCGGTCAGCCGCTGGGCCCCGCCGATCGAAGTGGGTCCGGGCTTTGTCTCCCCTGGCTCGAACAGTGCGAGCGCGCTCACCGCGGTGCGGAGCACATCCATCGGAGAGCTGTCGAGCGGCATCGCGTCGATGAGCGCGACGAGCTCCGGCGGAAGCGAGCGGAGCGCAACGAACTGCTGGTGGAGGTCGCCCAGCTGGGCGAGCGTTGGGAGCTTCCCGTACCAGAGCAGGTAGGCGACCTCTTCGAAGGTCGAGTTCACCGCGAGGTCGCGGATGTCGTACCCGTCGTAGATGAGCCGGCCCTGAAGTCCGTCGATGAAGCAGATGCGCGACTGCAGCGCGACGACATCCTGTAGCCCCTTCTGGACTTCCGTCGGTTCGGGCATGATCGGCGGCAACCTCCTACGAGCGTGGGCGCGAGGAGACGGAGGTTTATGCGGTTTCGGTAGCCCGGAGCCCGTCCACCGTGCTCGGGGCTCCCGAGCTCGGCGGCTCGAGGGTGGTCTCGGTCGGCTTCGGCCGGGTGCGGCGTTCGTACGCGACCGTGGCCGCTGCCCAGATGGGGAGCGATGCGAGCAGCCCGCCGGCCGCCACCAGGAAGACAAGTTGGAAACTACCGAAGACCGCGATGATCCCCGAGAGTCCCGCCCCGGCGACCGCCGCGACCCCTCCGAGAGCGCTGTTGACCCCCAGGAGCCGGCCGGCGTCTCGATCGTGGAGGCCCCGGAACAGCATCATCGAGCTCGAGATCGTGAAGAACGCAACCGCCCCGCCGAGAATGCCGTAGGTGATCACGTTCGCGCCGAGCGCCTCGGGGACCGTGAAGGCAATGAGCGGAAACGCGGCGGTGGCGAGATATCCGAGGCTCCGCAGATACGTTGAGCTGCGAACGAGCCGATCCGGACCGATCCGGGTCGTGAGCGCACCGGTGAATGGAAAGAGGAGGCCCTGGGCCGCGCTGTTGGACAGGTTGATGAGGAAGATCGAGGACGCCGCGATCCCGATCGAAGTCAGGTACGGCGTGAACGAGATGTTGTACAGGTTGGCGGATAGGTTGAACAGGAACATCGCCAAGAAGATCAGCGGGAGCTCGTGGCGGATCTCCTCCCGGGCCCAGCGGCCGAAACGCTCGAAGGGACGGGGCGAGATCGGGGGCCGGACCGGAAAGAACGGGAAGGCATTGTGCGTGGCCGAAGCGCGGCGCATGCGCGAAAAGAGGCTCTCCGGGTGCAGCGCCACGTCGGACGTGCGGTGAGGGCGCGCCCCTTCCGAGACGCCGAACCAGATCCAGACGGCGGAGACGGCCGCGAGGGCGCCGAGGACGTACAAGATCGAGCTCAGCGCGAGCGCGTCCGTCGTCCAGACGAAGCCGATCAGGAGCCCGACGATGCTACCGATGATTGACATCTCCTGAAAGGAGGAGTACGCGTTCGCTCGCTCCTTTCCAGGGAACTTCTCGAGCAGGAGCAGGTTCGACGCGCTCGCCCCGGCCGGCGCGATTAAACCGATCACCGCGTAGATCGCGTACAGCGTGCCGAGCGATTGGACCTGCGTGAGGGCGATGTACAGGAGGGCGAAGCCGCCGTAGTTGATCGCGAGGAAGGCCCGGCGCAGATGGTAGCGATCGGAGAGATGCCCCCACAGCACGCTCGATAGGATCACCGCGGAGTTGTACAGGGTCGCGGAGAGCGCGACCGCGGACCAGGACCCGTGCAGCGGGATCAGGATCAACAGGGGAAGGACGACCCCGAAACCGGCCGTCGCGGCGTTGATCGGGACGAACGAAAGCAACCAGGGGCGAGCGAGAAGTCGAGAGGGCCAGGTAGGCAACGAGATCGCCATTCTAGGAAGAGGACGCAGCTCCTGCCGAGGGAGGGCCTACTTAAGTCGCCACGGCCGCAGTGGAACGGCACCCGCCGCCCTCGAGCATCGGGGGCCATTTCCATGCGAGAGCCGAGCCAGTTCGCTCCGCGCCCGCAGGACTCCGGCCCTCGATACGGGTGTCTCCGGGCGGCGAGGAACCTGAAGCTACAGCCTTATTAGGTGGGTCGATGTCGGCGCTCCGTCAGGACGAGGAATGGGACGTGGCGATAGGATTCGTGCTCATCAGTACGGCGCCGGCCAAGGAGCACGATGTCTACAACGATCTCCTTCGGGTGAAGGGGATCGTCGAGCTTCACCCGTTGTTCGGGGAGTACGATTTGATCGCGAAAGTGGAGGCCGAGGACTTCAACGCGCTCGGCCAGCTCGTCGTCGACCAGATCCGCTCCGTGCCGGGCGTGATCGATACCAAGACCCTCACGGGCATCCGTTTCTGAAACAGAGGAAATACACATGGTAGGAAGTCTGATGGCGGCGACGTTGAGCGTCGGCGGGTGGGAGTTCCTTACGATCCTATTGCTGATCTTCGGTCTGTTCATGATCCTCGCCGGTGCCTTCACCTCGTACTTCGGTAGCGGCCGGAGCAGAATGGTCGGGGCCGGCCTCGTCGTGATCGGCCTCGTCGTCGGGATCTTGGCGGCCTACTTCTACAGCGCCGGGACCCACCAACTGGGCAGCCTCATCTGGGAGTCGTTCCTTGTCATCATCGCCGCGATCATCGGGGCGCTCGTCGCGATCGGGATCTTCCTGGTCGCGATCATGAAGTCCTGAGCGCGCCTCGCGGAGCCCGCGGATGCCTCGCCCTCGCTCGAGGGCCCGTCGCACTCCCGCGCTCGTTACGCTGACGAGCGATCTCGGTGCGGCCTACGCCGCCCAGATGAAAGCCGTGCTCGCCCGCGCCCTCCCGCCGGGTCATGTCATCGATCTGACGCACGACCTGTCCGCGCACCGCATCGGAGAGGCGGCCTTCCTCCTCCGCGCGATGGCGCGCTCCTTCCCCGCGGGCACGGTGCACGTAGCGGTCGTCGACCCGGGCGTCGGGGGTCGACGCGCCCCGATCGTGATCCGCTGCCGCGACGGTTCCTGGCTCGTCGGGCCCGATAACGGCGTGCTGGCCCCGCTCGCGGAAGCGCTCAGAGGCGCCCGCGCATGGCGGATCGAGCCCGCGGGCGGATCCGGGCCGCGCGTGGGCTCGACCTTCGATGGGCGGGACCTCTTCGCGCCGACGGCCGCCCGCCTGGCCCTCGGAGCCTCTCCGGGCTCGATCGGCCGGCCGCATCGGTTCCATCGCCTGCGGCTCCCGCAGGCCGAGCGCCGGCCCGGGGGAGCTCGGGGAGAGATCGTGCACATCGACCGGTTCGGGAACCTCATCACAAACGTCCCGAGCGACTGGATCCCGGTGGGGAGCACGCAGCTCTCGGTGCGGTGGGGCCGTCGGCGTGCGCGTGTGCTGCCCTGGGCGATCACGTACGAGCACCTGCCTCGGCGGGCGCTCGGGGCCGTGCCGTCGAGCTTCGGCCTGGTCGAGGTCGCCCGGCGGGAAGGTCGTGCTTCGGCGGTAGGCCCGAGCCGCGTCGGAATGCCGATCGAGGTGCGCTGGACGAGGGCCGTTTCGAGTCGCCCCGCTTCCGTGAGAGCGTAAATAGCGCCGCTCGTAGTCGATGAGGCAGGCGGAGGCGCGCAGCGCCCGGTCTACTTCCAAGCATGGCGAAGCGCGATTACTACGAGGTCCTCGGGGTCGCCCGCACGGCGAGCCCCGACGAGATCAAGTCGGCGTACCGGCGCCTCGCCCGCCAGCATCACCCGGACATGAACCGGGACAATCCCAAAGCGGCGGAGGAGAAGTTCAAGGAGCTGAGCGAGGCGTACGAGGTGCTCGCGGACCCCCCGAAGCGCGAGCGCTACGACCAGGAGGGATTCCCGGGCGTCGAGAAGGATTTCGGCCCCGCCGGGTTCACTTGGCAGAACTTCACCCATCAAGGCGATCTAGAGGACATGCTGGCCAACAACCCGTTCCTCCAGCAGTTCATGGCGAGCATGTTTGGAGGTTCCAGCGGCTTCACCGGCCGCGCTCCGAGCGTGGCCCAGCACATCGAGGTCGCCCTGCGACTTCCGCTCGCCAGTGCGGTGCACGGCGCCCGCCCGAAGATCGAGCTGCCCCACATCGGTCCGTGCCCGGACTGTCGGGGAACCGGGGCCCGCCACGGCACGGCGCTGGAGATCTGCCCGGAGTGCAAGGGCCAGGGCCAGGTCCGCCAGGTCCGACGCCAGGGCTACAACCAGTTCATCACCATAGGTCCCTGCCCGAAGTGCCGGGGATCGGGACGCAGGATCATCGACAAATGCCCCACGTGCCACGGGACCGGCCAGCGCCGGGCGGTGCGTCGCCTCGAGGTGACGGTGCCACCGGGCGTGGAGAACGGCACGGTCCTTCGGGTCCCGGGCCAAGGGGTGCAAACCCCCGACGGTGAAGGGTCCGGCGATCTCTTCGTTCGGATCCAGCTCGAACCGATGCCCGGCATCCGCCGCGATGGGACGGACGCCTACGCCGAGACCACCGTTCCGCTCGCGATCGCCCTGTTCGGCGGAGAGGTGGTCGTCCGGACGATCACGGGCGAGGCGTCCCTCAAGATCCCGGCCGGGACCCAGCCGGAGCGCCCGCTCCGCCTGCGGGGAGAAGGGTTCCCTCCATTCGGGAGGACGTCCCGGGGCGACCTGTACGTCACGGTCCACGTCGAACTCCCCAAGTCCCTATCGGGGCGGCAGAAGGAGCTCCTCCACGAAGCACTCGGGGACGCGTCCGCCGGCGCCCGACGCTCCTCCCTCTTCGGTCGTTGAGGCAGCGGATGGTCGAGGATCCCTACGCGGGCGAGGGCGAACACTATTTCAGCGAACGGCCGCGCGCGCGTTCCCATCGCACGGAGCTGAGGTTCCTGTACCGCGGCGAGATGCTCTCCTTCCAGGTCGATACCGGAGTGTTCGCCGGCCATGGCCTCGACCGGGGGACCGAGCTCCTCATCGCGAACATGCTCGTCGGGCCCCGCGATCGGGTGCTCGACCTCGGGTGCGGCTGGGGCCCGGTGGGGGTTGCGGCCGCGAAATCCGCGAGCGAGGGCCATGTGATCCTCACGGACGTGAACCGGCGCGCGACCCTTCTCGCTCGGCGCAACCTCGAACGCAACGCGATCACGAATGCGGAGGTGCGCGCCGGCTCGCTCTTCGCACCCGTGCCCGAGGAGCGGTTCGACGTGATCGCGACCAATCCTCCGTACCATGCGGGCCGAGCGCTCATCGTCCAGCTCCTCTCCGAGGCTCCCGCGCACCTCGAACCCGGGGGCCGCCTGTTCCTGGTCGGCAAGGGCAGCCAGGGGATCCGGTTCTATCAGGCGTGGCTCGAAGAACATTGGCCCGGCTCCGTGGAGGTCGTCGATCGCGGATCCGGCTACCGCGTCCTCGAGGCCGGGGTTCCCGGCTCGGCGACTCCCGACGTGGGGAGTGGATCTCCGAGCCCACCGAGGCCGCCCGGAACGAAGGAGATCGGCGGAGCGACGCGAACCCGTAAGCGCTCCCGATCGAAGTGAGGGATCCCTCAGTCGCGCGCCGAAGCTGGGGGAACGACGACTCGGTCGGCTCCCCGCGTGGCTCGTTGCAGCCGACGAGAAGCCTCGGCCCCCACAATCGGCAACCGCCCCGGAGCCAAGGCTCCCACCTGGACCAGGGCGGACGCTTGGTCCCAGTAGATGTGCTCGTAGGCGATCTTCCCCGAGTGGATCCCGATGACGGCGATCGTGGGCAGGCTGACCTTCTTCCCGGTCGGGGCGATGCCGGGCAAGAGGAAATCCATCACCCGATCGTGCGTGAACTCCAGGATGAACTCGTCGACCAGGCGCTCGCGATCGACGGTCCGCGAGATTAGGTCGATGCGAACGTCGGGGGGGAGATCCGGGATGAAATGTCGACGGTAGAACCGACGCACCTCGGCCGCGCCTTCCCCTCCCGTCAAGGTGGGGAGGTGGAGAAGGTGGGGTCGCGCGACCATGGTCCGCATCGTCGCGTCGACATCGTGCTGCTGGAACTCCGCCGCCACATGGGCCTCCCAGGCTCGGACCAATTGCGCCCGATGGGCGGTCGAAGCCGACCGACGCGCCGTAGCCCGGGCCAAGCCGGATCCCCTCCGGCGGCGTGCCCCGGTCGCGGTCGCCGAAGGCGCACTACCCGTCCACGGCCCTCGGGCTCCACGAGCTCTCTCAGATCTCCGGCGCCGAACCATGTCGACCGTATCGGTGAGAAGGCAAGACACTATCGAAGGCGGGCCGACCGCTCCGCTACCGTTGGTGCGTAGCTTGGAGCACGCGGACGCCCCGTGCGGTGCTTCCGGTGGCCTCTCTGCGGTCCGCGCGGTCGGCCGATCACCGGCGTACGGCTCCTTATGTCTCCGAAGCGGCCTAGGCTACGACCGCCGGACCGCCAGGAACCTGATCAGCTCCCCCGCCCGAGAGGACGCCCTCGGGCCGAGCCCGGGCGACGGCCCCGAAAAGGATGACCAACGCTTCCGACAAGAGCGCGGGCCTTCCGCGGGAGATGCAGCTGCCGCTCGCCGTTCTGCTGGTCGTCATGGCCATCAATTATCCGTTGTTCCAAGTCGGACTGGACTACGCTCCTCCGATATGGTTCGCCTTCCTCCGAGCCGCCCTCGGCGCCGCAGCGACCTGGCTGCTGCTCCTGTCGCTGGGCCGCCTGAAACGTCTCCCGGCGCGCGAGGCGGCCTACGCGCTCCTTCTCGGGATCCCGGCCATGGGGATCGTTCTCTCCTTCCAGCTCCTCGGGATGCTCACGGTGGGAGCCGGGCAGGCGAGCGTGTACGGCAACAGCGTGCCGCTCTGGATCCTCCTGTTCGTCATCGCGTTCGGGCGGAGGCCGGACCGCATGCTCCTCGCGGCGGGAGCTCTCGGCTTCATCGGGACGGCGGTCGTCGCGTTCGGCAGCGCCGCCGGTCTCGGATCCGGTTCGCTCGTGGGAGCGCTCCTCCTCCTCGTCGCCGCGGCGCTGTGGGGGCTCACGTCGCTGCTCGCCCGCCGGACCTTCCCGCTGGAGCACCTCGAAACGGTGAACGCCTGGGAGCTCCTCTCTGCGAGCGCCGTTCTCATCGTCTGGGCCCTCCTCACGGAGAGCCCGAACGCGATCCACTGGAGCGAGCCGTTCCTCTTCGCCATCCTGTGGACGGGGGCGATCGGGATTGGGATCGCCTACACGATCTGGTATCTTCTGCTCTCGCGCGCGAGGGCCGCTGAGTTCTCCCAATATCTTTTCGTCGTGCCGCTGATCGCCCTCGGGATCTCCGCCGCGTTCCTGGGGGAGGCGGTAACGGCGCTCCAAGCCCTCGGGATCGCGATGGTGCTCGGCTCGGTCTACCTCGTCAGTCGATCGAGCGGCTCGGAGGCCCCGTCCGCCCACATCGCGACGCCCGGCCGATAGAGACGCGGGGCGGCCGAGCGATCCTACGCACAAAGGATTCCAGGGGAAACCCACATCCGGCGTCCGCGGGCGGACCGGGTCGTCCGCTTCCCCGCCTACGCCCCGGTCCCCCGCCCGGCCGATCGCCCGGCGACCGGCTCTGCTACAAAGGGGCTGGGATGCTGTTCACCTTCCTGAGGAAGCCCGAGGTTCCGTGGAGCAACGATTCGCTGGAGAACGCGATCCGCCCGGCCGTCCTACTGAGGAAAGTGAGCGGGAGCCGACGAACGTGGGAAGGAGCGGGAGTCCTGGAGCGATTATGGACCGTCTACCAAACATGTCGGAAGCGAGGTGAATTCTTCCGGCACCCGATTATGACCGCAGGGATTGGCGTCGGTCGGTTGGGGCCGCGCAATCGAGTGGCTCCCCAACCTTTCGTCCCATGCAGAGTTTATTAAGCAAGGCGCCTGTCCCGCGTCGCATGGCCTCCACCCCTTCCTCGCAGGCGCCGATCCGATCGGGCTATTGTTCGAAGTGCGGAAACTCCCTGAGCGCGGGGAACGGCTTCTGTGCGCATTGCGGCACTCCGGTGGGTGCCGGCGCCACCGGCGCGCCGGCGGCTCCCTCACCTCCTCCCTCCCCCTCATGGAATCCTGCGCCTCCAGGATCGCCCTCGCCTTCCCCCGGCACAACTCCATCCCGCCCGGTGGCCCTCCGGCTTCCCCGAACCCCCTCTCTCGGCTACTGGGTGGTTGGAGGGGGGATCCTGCTCGTTTTCCTCGGTGCGCTCGTGGCACTCAGTGGTAGCACGTCTACCACCGCGGACATTGTGGCGAATACCGGTCTCGCCGGGCGGATCCTTGCCGCGATCGGGGCGCTCCTGATCGCTGGTGGAGGCGGCTGGAAGATCCTGGAGGCGCCTCTCCCAGTCGACGACGCCACGGGCTTTGGAGGCTGGCGGTACGTTTCGGACCGCGTGATCGGCGTGGTCTTGGTGATAGCCGCTCTCTACGTCCTCGTGCACGCCTTCTGAGATTTCACGGACGGCGAGTTCGTTGGCCGGCATCGAACCCGGTAGACTCCGGACGACTGCGCGAAGAGGTTGCGTAGGCATTTACTGAGTTGAAGGCACCGAACGCACGCACGCGCGCGCGCGTTCAGTTGGACCGACAGTACGACATATATCCCGCCCTTCGCGGTGAGATCCTTCTCCAAGGCCTCGCGGATACCACGGTTCACCATCCGGCGAAAGTCCTCCATCAGGGACAGGATTGGGGTCGGAAGTGGGGCTGCGAGATGACAGAGCAGCGCACGACGGGCCGAGGACATGGGGAGTCGATGCGCGGGCACGGCAGTTAAGGCCACCCGAAACCGCGAACACATTCCACATCCGGTTTCAAAGCACTCCTCTCCAGCTTTGGGATGAAACGAAACCCCTGGGACAGAATCTCCCTGCGTGGGACAAGATCACGACGATACCACGTCGCAGGAATGATGGAAGCGTGCATCACGGCCCGCGTACCGAAAGGTTTATCCGGAGAAATGCAATATAG
>DATKQS010000004.1 GCA_035532555.1 Thermoplasmata archaeon
GGGCGAGGGAGCTCGGGGTGGGGGAGGAGGTAGAGGGAGGTGCTGGCGGTAACGCAGGGCCTGGGCGCGGGCTCGGGCCCACTGGAGCTGGTCGGGAGTCGGGGCGAGGAGGGGGGTCGGAACTAATTTCCGTACTCCAGATACGTGCTTCTGCCGGCGGGTCCTCCGACGTCGAGCCGCGTTTCCGCTGAAACGGTCGTCTTTTACCCCGGGCCCCCGCTCCATCGAGTCGACCGCGGGGGCCGTAGGACGGTGTCGGGGCGATGAACGGTATACTGATCCTCTGGATCGGGGTGGTCGCCTTCGCCGCGATCCTCGTCTTCGGGACGGTGGTTCCCAGCCTCTTCCTGCGGCGGCGCCGGGGACGGGCCTCCGGGCCCTGGATCGCTCTTGCAATCTTTGCCGCCGGCGTCGTGCTCGTCGCCATCCTCGCGGTCGTTCTCGCCGATCAGCTCTCGGTCGTGCTCGCTTCGTACTGGGTCTGGTCGTTCCCGTTGTTCTTCATCCTCATCACGGTGTTCGTGAGCTGGTTCTTCCGCAACGCCGGATACCGCACCGACACGAAAACGCTCGGAATCCTGCTGGTCCTCGCGTTCGGTTCCGGCGTTTTCGCCTATCTCGTTCAGCCGGTGCCTTGGAACCTCGGCCACGTCGGGATCCCGTAACCCCGGCTCGCCTCCGCGCGATCGGGCGGTCCAGCGCGCCACGTTTCATGCCCCTATGCCGTTGCGAATCCTTGCCATGGTCGATCTCCGCCCGGTCCCGGACGCTCCGGCGCTGCGGCTCGCGAGCGCACGTCGCTCCGCACCGGTCGACCTGATCGTCTCGGACGTCCACCTCGGGCTGGGAGCGACGCGCGACCGGCCGTCCGGTCCCCCCGAGGCGTCCTCGGCCCATATCGCCGACCTCGTGATCGGCTGGGCGAGAACCGCCGGGGCGGATCGGATCGTCATCGCCGGCGACGCCAAGCATCCGATCGTCGGCACGCCGCCTCCCTTGCGTCCGGTGGTGTTCGCATTCTTCGGCCGTCTGCTCCAGGAGGACCTGGACGTCGAGCTCGTCCCGGGGAACCACGACGTCGGACTGACCCGCTACCTCCCGCGGGAGGTCGTCGTCCACGGTGCGGTCGGCATCGCTCGGGAAGGCGTGGGGATCTTCCATGGACACCGCTGGCCCTCGCCTGAGGTGCTCCAGTGCGAGCGGCTCGTCGCGGGCCATCTGCATCCCGGAGTCCGCTT
The DNA here is from genome assembly GCA_035532555.1 of Thermoplasmata archaeon. Lineage (NCBI taxonomy): Archaea > Methanobacteriati > Thermoplasmatota > Thermoplasmata > Thermoplasmata archaeon. Next base: position 1,239 of record DATKQS010000004.1, read on the forward strand.
CGCACCCACACGTCGCGATCCCCTCGCGAAGCGTCGATGCTGGGTGCGGGTGGAGTTCAGCGCTGCCCACCCGCTCCCGGCGCGACGTCGTCGGGATCCGCCGATAGGTGCTCGCGAGCTGATCGTGCTGCCAGCCCTGAACCCGATCGCAGGAACGGAGGCGCTCAACCGGGACCGCCCCACGCGCGGCCGGACCTTCCTCGTGAAGCGGTTCCTCGCACGCGGAACCGTGCGCGCCTACCTGCTCGATGGGACGGATGTCGGGCTGCTGCCTATCCCACGCTCGATCGACCGGCCTTCCCGATCGTCTCGCGCAGCGCGGCGCCGTCGGTGATCGGCGCAAGGCACGAAGTTCCGACGCATACGAGGGCCCGGACCGCGCTCGTACCGGACCGAGTCAGCCCTGGAGGAGAGAAGGGCGGAGGAGGAGTTCCGCGGAACACCCATCGGTTCGGGTGCCACGTGCGACGTGCGATCCTCTCGAGTTCGTGGGCTTCGGGGCCGGATCCCTCCACCACGATGGTGACGGCCGGAGTGTCGAGGAGGCCCGCCGCCCATGCCGCTCCGGCGCCGAAGATCCCCGCGCCCCCGATGCGGGAGGAGATCGGGAGGAGCAGAGCGGCCGCCTTCTCGCGCCAGCGGTCGTCGTGGACGAGCGCGGAGTAGCGCAGGAACGTGAGCGCGGCTGCGGAGTTCGCGGCGAGATGCGGGCTGTCCTCGAGGGGGTACGAGGGCTCTTGGAGGGAGCCGATGGTCGGCCCATCGTAGAGCGCGGGGACCAGATCGCGCAAGAGCCCGTCCTCGCCCCGGAACTCTCGGTCGACGAGCGATAGGATCTCGTCGGCGTGCCGGGCGTACTTCGGTTCGGCGGTCACTCCCGCGAGTTCGGTCAGCGCGCGGGCGATCTGGACCTGGTCGTCCAACAGGCCGAACCCGCTCGAGCCGGTCGGTTCGAGCCGGTGGGCCACTCCCCGGTCGGGTCGGTACGCCCCCTCGAGGATCCGATCGACCGTGGCGCGCGCATCGCTCACGATCTCGGCGTCCCCTAGGAACTCCCCCGCCCGAGCGAAGGCGAACGCCATCGCCCCGTTCAGATCGGCATGCCGCGCGTGGTCGACGATGGGTTGCGGCCGCCGGGCCCGGGCCGCCCGGAGCTTTTCGATGGACCGATCGAGCGACGCTCGGGCGCTCGTCTCGCTCACGCCGAGACTCGAGGCGACCTCGGCGATCGGCATGAGCCGGAAGAGCACGTTGCGCTGCGGGTCCTCGGGCATCCGCCCGTCGCTGCCCGCTCCGAAGAACCGGCTCGCCACCTTGAACTCGGGCTCCTCCAGCGCACCGCGCATCTCCGCTCGCGTCCACGTGTAGAAGCTCCCGTCGTCGCCGGGTGCGTTGTCGGCGTCCTGGCTCGCGCCGAAGCCGCCCTCGGGATCGAGCAGAGTTGCCCGCACCCAGTTGACGATCCCGCCGATCACCTGCTCGAAGCGCGGATCGGCGAAGCGCTGCGCGCCTTCCACGTACGCCGCGAGGAGCGCGGCGTTGTCGGAGGCCATCTTCTCGAAGTGGGGGATGTGCCAGGCCTCATCGACCGAATAGCGATGGAACCCTCCGCCGATCTGATCGTAGATACCGCCGTCCGCCATCCGCAGGAGGTTCTCCCGGGCCCGCTCGCCCGAGACGGGGGTCCGGCGAGAGTACTCCTCCCAAAGGAGTAGCGAGACGGCGGTCGGATGCGGGAACTTCGGCGCGAATCCAAACCCACCGTTCACGGGATCGTATCCCTGGTGGACCTGGGCGAGGATCCCCGAGACGAACTCCTCGAGGGATCGGCCGGCGGCTGGACGGGCCGAGCGCATCCGCTCGAGCGCGTCGCGGATGCTCTGCGCGTGCCGATGGAGCTGATCGGGTTCCTCCGTCCACAGGCGGGCGATCTCCGCGAGCAGCCGCCGGAAGCCCGGACGACCATGTCCGTCGGTCGGAGGGTAGTACGTTCCGCCGAGGAAGACGTCCCCGTCGGGGGTCAGGAACCCGGTGAGAGGCCAGCCCCCTTGGCCCGTGAGCGCGCCGACCTGGCGCTGGTAGCGCCGATCGATCTCGGGATAATCGTCCCGATCGACCTTGATGGCAACGAAGTGCGCGCCGAGCAGGCGAGCGACCTCGGCGTCCGAGTACGTTCCTTCGTCCATGACATGGCACCAGTGGCACCACGAAGCCCCGATGTCAAGCAGGATGGGGCGGCCCGTCCGTCGAGCGACGTCGAACGCCTCGTTGCCCCAGGGATGCCAGTCGATCGGTTGGTCGGACGCGGCGCGAAGGTAGGCCGAGGAGGAGCCCTCGAGCCGCCATCCACGCGGGCGACCGGGCTCCGGAGGACCTTCCGCCATCGACACGTACCGGGCCCGAAGGGACTTACAGTTGTCGCCGCGGTCTGCGGTACCGGCGCTACCGGCTGGTCTGAGTGCAACCGCCCTCGTTCCGCTTATAAGGGGCGCCCGAGTGTCCCGCGCCGGAGTAGCCTTCGATGGAGATGCAACCGGGCCAGATGGCCTACGACCGCGCCATTACCGTCTTTTCTCCGGACGGACGCTTGTTCCAAGTCGAGTACGCCCGCGAGGCGGTTCGCCGGGGAGCCACCACCGCCGGTGTGGTCTATGCGAACGGGGTCGTTCTGATCGCCGATCGGCGGATCCCGAATCCAAAGCTGGCCGAACCGGCGAGCCTCGAAAAGATCCACCAGATCGATGAGAACATCGCTTGCGCCACGGCCGGCCTGGTCGCGGACGCCCGCGTTCTGGTCGATCACGCGCGACTCTCGGCCCAAGTTCACCGGATCACTTACGCCGAGTCGATCCCGGTCGAGGTGCTGGTCCGCAAGATCTGCGACAACAAGCAACAGTACACCCAGTACGGAGGGGTCCGCCCGTTCGGGACCGCGCTCCTCGTCGGCGGCTACGACGATTCGGGCATTCATCTCTTCGAGACCGAACCTTCCGGCTCCCTAACGAGCTTCCATGCCACGAGCACGGGCGGCAACAAGGGCCCGGTCATGGAGCTCTTCGAGGCGAAGTACAAGCCCGGTCTCGATCGCGACGCGGCGATCCTCCTCGCCCTCGAAGGGCTGCGGACCGCTCTCGATGAAGGGGCGAGCCTGGCCCAGGTCGAGATCTGCACCGTTCAGCCCGGCGAGGGAATGCGCCGGCTCTCCGCCGAGGAAGTACAGAAGTACTCTAGCCGACTTCCCCCGGCCCCGAATCCCCCCAAGAGCGGCCGACCGTAGGCCACACCGCACCGAGAGGGGGGCGGGATCCGAACGATGGTCAAGGTCGACGACGCGGTGATCGCCCGATGGGAGCACGCGGGCTCGCGCTTCGAGGTCCTCGTCGATCCGACGGCGGTCCAGGACATCAAGGACGGCAAGGACATCGATCTTGCCGACAAGCTCGCCCTCGACCAGGTCTTCAAGGACGCGAAGAAGGGCGACAAGATCTCCGAGGAGCACCTCGAGAAGATCTTCCACACTCGCAACATCGCGGTGATCGCCAAGGAGATCGTCCAGAAGGGCGAGGTCCAGGTCACCACCGAGCAGCGCCACCAGCTCCAGGAGGTGAAGCGCCGGCAGATCGTCGCCACGATCGCCCGCAACGCGATGAACCCTCAGACGGGCGCGCCCCATCCGCCCGCGCGGATCGAGGCGGCGATGACGGAGGCCAAGGTTCACATCGATCCGTTCCGCCCCGTCGACGCCCAGGTCCAGGAGGTCCTCACCAAGCTCCGTCCCCTCCTCCCGATTCGCTTCGACGTCGTGCGGGTCCGCATCAAGGTCCCGGCGCAGCACTACCCGCGCGTCATCGGGGAGATCAAGGGAATGGGAAAGCTCTCGGACGAGCAGTGGGGCAGCGATGGATCCTGGAGCGGGATCCTCGAGATCCCCGCCGGCGTGCAGACCGATCTCTACGAGAAGCTCAATGCGCGCACGAAGGGGACCGCCGAGACCGCTTTGGTTAAATAGAGCACCATCGTCCAACGCGCCCGGTGCAGCATAAACAATGGACAGTGGACATCTGCCGGGCCACCGTACTCGTGGCCGCGAGGGTCGTTCCTCGCATCCCTCTGGGGATCGGACACTAGTACTTCCCGGGGAAGAGATCCCTTCCGATGGCCTTCGACCGGGCTCCGGTACCTACCGGGTCCACGGCAAGGTCTACGCGAGCGTGCTCGGTCTCGTGGCCGAGCGGCCGCCGTTCATCCAAGTACTCCCGCTCTCGGGACGCTACATCCCCAAGGCCGGGGACGTGGTGCTCGGGACCGTGACAGACGTTCAAGGTACATTCTGGCTGCTGGACATCGGCGCTCCCCGGTGGGCCCCTCTCCACATGACCGGGACCCCATGGAAGATCGAGATTGGTGAGACCGACCGCTACCTGCGGGTCGGCGACGCGGTCGCGGTGCGGGTCGAGAACCTCGAAGCGACCGGGCGCATCGGAGTGACGATGGTGGGCGATGGCCTCGGACGGCTCGAAGGCGGGACCATCATCACCGTCTCCCCCGCTCGCATCCCCCGTGTGATCGGCCGTGGAGGGTCGATGATCCAGTCCATCCAGAGCCTGACGGGCGCCAAGATGACCGTCGGCCAGAATGGCCGCGTGTGGGTCGATGGGACTCCGGAGGCCATCGGCCGCGTGCGCCAGGCACTGCGCATCATCGATCTGGACGGGCACCGCCCGGGGCTGACCGAACGGATCCAGGATCTGCTCGGATCGCGCTCGCCGGACGTTACTGTCCCGCGCCTGCCCGCTCCCCCGGCGGAACGGGAGATGGCGATCCCCGACGACGACGTGCCGGAACCCCCCGACGAGCCGTGAACTGATATTCCAAGGAGAAAACTACTATGGGAAACGTAGGTGCGAAAGAAGTCCCCGTCCTGTTGAGCCCCGAGGGGATCCGCGTCGATGGTCGCCGGCTGGACGAGCTGCGGCCGCTGAGAGTCGTGGCCGGGCCGCTCCATCGGGCCGACGGCTCCGCGTTCGTGGAGTGGGGAGCGAACAAGGTGATGGCCGCGGTCTATGGGCCCCGAGAGGTCCACCCGCGCCATCTCCAACAGAACAACAAGGCGATCGTCCAGTGCAAGTACAACATGGCGGCGTTCAGCGTCGACGAGCGCAAGCGCCCCGGCCTCGACCGCCGCTCGCAGGAGATCAGCAAGGTGATCGCCGAGGCGTTCGAGTCCGTGATCTTCGCGGAGGAGTACCCGAGGACGAGCATCGACGTCTACATCGAGGTGCTCCAGGCGAACGCCGGGACGCGCTGCGCCGGTCTCGTCGCGGCGTCCGTCGCGCTCGCGGACGCAGGGATCCCGATGGCGGACCTCGTGCCGGCCGTCGCGGTCGGCAAGGTCGCGGGCGAGATCGTGCTCGATCTGAACAAAGCCGAAGACAACTTCGGAGAGGCCGATCTTCCGATGGCGCTCGTGCCGCAATCCGGCCGCCTCGTCCTCCTCCAGATGGAGGGCCACATGACGCGCGAGGAGCTCTCCCGCGCCCTCGACATGGGCGTGAAGGGCTGCCATGTCATCTACGACAAGATGAAGGCGGCGCTGCGGGACCGCTATAGCGGGACCCGCCCGACGGAGGTCGCTGCATGAGCGAAGAGATCACCGCCGACATCCTGACGACGCACATCCTCGACCTCGCCGCGAGTGGCAAGCGCATGGATGGGCGGAGCGCCGATCAGTACCGCCCGGTCTCGGTCGAGATCGGCTTCGTGACGACCGCCGATGGTTCGGCGCTCGCGCGGATCGGAGACACCGCGGTCCTCTCGGGCATCAAGCTCGAGCCGGGCAAGCCGTTCCCGGACACCCCGAACGCGGGCGTCCTCACGACCAACGCCGAACTGATCCCGCTCTCCAGCCCAACGTTCGAGCCGGGGCCGCCGCAGCCCTGGGCGATCGAAGTCTCCCGGGTGGTCGACCGGGCGATCCGCGCCGCGGAGGCCATCGACCTGACCAAGCTGTGCGTGACGCCGGGGGAGAAGACGTGGGTCTGCTACGTCGATATCCACGTGCTCGATCACTCCGGGAACCTGATCGATGCGGCGATGCTCGCCGGGATCTCCGCGCTGCACCACGCGATCTTGCCGAGCAAGCGCTTCGGCATCGGGGAAGCGGACACCCCGCTCGACGTGCAGCACACCCCGATCGAATGCACCTTCGTGCGCCTCGGTGACGCGATCGTGGTCGATCCGAGCTTCGAGGAGGAACGCGCGGCGCAGGGCCGCCTTACAGTCGCGACCGATGAGACGGGACGCGTCGTGGCCATGCAAAAGGGTCTTGTGGGCGCCTTTTCTCCAGACGACATCCGCGCCACCGTCGAGCGGGCGTTCCACCACGGGGATCGCCTGCGCACCGTCGCCCGGAAGGGAGGCACCCTATGAGCAAGCGCACGAAGAAGGTCGGAAACACCGGCTGGATGGGGGCTCGCTACGGGATCCGCATCCGGCGTCGGGTCCTCGAACTCGACCGCAGCCGGGGCCACCGTGCGGCCTGTCCCCGATGCTCGACGGTAACGCTCTCACGGATCTCGAGCGGGGTCTTCGAATGCGGGCGCTGCGGCACCCGGTTTGCCTCGGGTGCCTACTTGTTCGCCCCACCGGGGCCCGTCAGCCGAGCCGAACGCGAACCCGTGGCGGGCAAGCCTTAAGGCCGCCGGGTTTCGTGGTAGGAGCGAGCCATGTTCCGGTGCATCCGGTGCGGGGAGGCCCTCCCCTCCGACGCGAACCTCTTCGGGGTTCGTTGCGACAACTGCGGCGGCAAGATCTTCACCAAGGAACACCCCAACGTCAAGAAAGTGCTGAAGGCACGCTGAGCCCGCCACCGCTTCCCGGCTCCCGCAGGGGGGTAATATACAGGTGGCCGGCCTAGTCGCGCGATCCGCGCGCTCGAAAGCGGGCGGGCGCTCGATGATGTGGCGAACCGACCGGCGACCCCGCGCTCCATTCGCAGTCGCCGCGGTTAGCGCGACGGCGATCCTGATCGTGCTCGGAGGCCTTCCGGTCGTGGGGGCGCCGGCTCCCGCCGCTCCCTGCGCGATGTGTTCTCCGCCTCCGGTGCATGCGCCCTCGGTGCCCGGCTCGATCAACGTCTACTCGATCACGCCGGGGGTCCAAACCCTAGACCCCGCCGTCGCGTCCGATCCGACCTCCGTGGAAGCGATCCTGAACATCTACCAGACGCTGATCACGTACGACGGCAACGCGACCTCTTCGTTCGTGCCCGAGCTCGCGGCGTGCGTGCCGGGGACCGCCCAGTGCCAGCAGCTCTTTGGGACTTCCCTCATCGTGAACGGATCGATGGGCTCGCCGCAGTCCTATACGTTCCCCATCGATCCCGCGGCCCGGTTCTACGACTCCAAGACCGGGGTGGGCTGGCCCGTCTACCCGTCCGACGTGCTCTTCTCCTTCGCGCGGCTTGAAGCCTTCGCGAACCTCCCGACCCCCGGGAGCACGCCGGGCTGGATCATCTCCCAGGCGCTTCTCCCGGTGGGAAACCCGAGCTGGGACGATGGGATCCACTATCCGTACAACAACACCCCCCAGAACGTCCTGTCGTCGATCCTCGTGAACGACTCGACCTATTGCCCGGCGTCCGCGCTCGCCGCGAGCGGATGCGTGACGTTCGTTGCGAACGGTAGCGGCACCTCCTGGCCGGCGTTGCTGAGCATGCTGGCGAGCCCGACCGGCACGAGCATCGAACCGTGCGGCTGGTTCTCGTTCGTCGGCGCGGGTGTCGATGGGTTCAATGGGACCACCGCCTCCTACGGGGATGGGCCGTGTCTCCTCCCGGGTGCCGCGACCGGCTCGAACGCGACCGGTTTCCAGGACTACCTCCGCACCGTTCCCTCCACCGCCTGGGACCGACTCGAACTCCTCGCGGATGTCCACCCGCTGACCCCCCAGCCGTCGGTAGAGTGGATCGCCGTGGGATCGGGTCCGTACTCGCTCGAGAGCATCGATCCGCGCACGGGCTACGTCCTCGGAGCGAGCCCGGTGTACCGATCCCCTACGGGCTGCGCCGGCACCATAGGATGCGAGCCTCTCCCGGGAACGTACTTTCCTACCGTGAACATGTTCTACGAATCAAACGATACCCTCGGCGTGAAGGAGTACCTCTCCGGTCGGGCCGCGGTCGCCACGATCGATCCTGCGGATGCCGCGGCGTTCGATGCGCTCTACACGGCCGGCAAGATCGGCGAGATGAGCGTCCCGACCCTTCGGACCAACTTCCAGACGTACAATCTGAATTTCGACGTGGTGAACGAACGCCAGATCGATCCGACCGGCTGGCTCAACGTCCCGGCGGATTTCCTCAGCTTCAACGGGCTGCGCGAGTTCCTCAGTCTGACCTATCCGTACACCTCCCTCGCGCCCACCCTTCGGACGAGCTACGGGGCGCTGTACGGGCTCGACTACGGTGGCGCGATCCCCCGGTACCTCGGTAACGAGTACCCTGCGAACGTCACGTGGCCGTCCGCCGATCCGGTGGCCAGCGCGAACGTTCCGGGGAGCGCTGCGTGGTACTGGGCGCAGACCACGCTGTCGACCTCGGGACTCTACGATCCCGAATTGAGCCAATGCTCCTCGGCCCACCCGTGCCGCTTCCCGATCATGTACTCGACCTCGCCCAGCGGGGCCGACTCGGGACCCCTTACCATCGGTCAGCTCACCGCTTGGAGCCAATCGATCGCCGACCTCAGCAATGGAGCCCTCCAGCCGTACGTGCTCGGGCCGGAGTGCGGAGCGTACAAGGTGGGTCCATCTCCCTGTACGTTCGCCCCGGGCCAGTCCCCGTACACGACCATCGGGGCCGGATCCACCGCCGCGTTCGCGGATCCAAACGCCGTGGTCGGCCGGCTCTATACGTCCAACGAGTCGTGGCCCTACTCCGACTCCTTGGCCCCGCAGCTCGCCCGCCCTCAGTTCGACAGCCCCACGTGCGGCTACGACGGCGGCTCGTGGGCGGATCTGATCCACTGGGCCGGCTCGTCGTTCATCGCCACGGAGTGCCAGGGCGTGGCGTACCGATCAATGGCGACATGGATCTCGACCGGGAGCCTGCTCGCCCCCGGCACGTACCGGACGCTGGTCTACAACGAGATCGAGCATGTCGCGAACCTGCTCGCGCTCTATGTGTACACCTACCAGGGATCCGATCCGCAGACCTACGCGTCGTGGGTCAATGCCGCGAGCCTTAACATGAACCCCGTGCTCGGCGGCGAAGGCATCGAGCCGTGGTACTCGCTCCGGGCGGTGGGTCCGGCCCCACCGACGGAGTACCCCGTCGCCTTTCACGAAGTCGGACTGCCCGCGAACGTGAACTGGTCGGTATCGGTGAACGGCTCGACGATCCGATCCGCGACCCTCTCCATCGTATTCGATGTTCCGAACGGTACCTACGACTTCTCGATCCAGGGCGTCGGAGGGTACACCGTGACGCCGGCGGCCGGAACGGTGGAGATGAATGGGACCTCCCGGACGATCTTCGTCTCCTACGTCCTGACGCCGGGCACCTACCTCGTCCAGTTCGAAGAGTCCGGCCTACCGACCGGGACCATCTGGTCGGTGACCCTGAACGGATCTCCCGAGGTCCGTACCTCATCCACGTCGATCTCCTTCAGTCTGACGAACGGTCGCTACACCTACGCCTTCGGGAGCGTGCGCGGGTTCACCGTAGCGGGGGCCACAGGTTCGTTCTGGGTGATCGACCTCGAGGAGAACATCTCGGTCCGGTATCTGGGGATCGTCGTGACGTACACGTTGCATGTGGAGGAGACCGGTCTGCCCGCCGGGACCCCGTGGAGCGTATCGGTCGGGCCGGCCACGCGCAACCTCTCCACCCCATCCACCGACTGGATGATGCCGAACGGGACGTACTCCTTCGCAGTGAATTCGAGCGGGTTCGACGCGACGCCAACGTACGGATCGATCGCGATCGACGGGAAGAACACGACCCTGAACGTCACCTTCGTCGCCTACCGATCGACCAACCCCTCGAGCTCGGGATCGGGCAGCGTTCCGTCCTGGGCCTGGGCCGCCCTGGCCTCGGCGGTCACCGTGGCCGCGGTCGGCGGCGCGTGGCTCCTGGTGCGACCGCGGCGGCCGCGGGGACTGGGGCCATGACCGTCCCCGATCGGCTCGAGCGCTAACCGCTAAGCGTCCACGGAGATTCCCCGGAACCGATCATGGCCCGCTCCACCGTCTCCTTCCTCGGCGGCGTTCGAGAGATCGGAGGGAACAAGATCGTCATCGAGGATAGCGGCGAACGCATCCTCTTTGATTTCGGCCCGTCCTTCTCGCCCGCGTTCGAGCAGTTCTATGTGGATTTCCTGCAGCCCCGGACCGCGAGCCCCGCCAAGGACCTGCTCGAGTTCGATCTCCTCCCACGCGTCGAGGGGCTCTACTCCGAGGCCGCGCTCTCGGGGGCGGACCTCGCGTACCGCGCACCGGAGTTCCAGGGGATCTTCCTGACCCACGCGCACGCCGACCACGCCGGGTACCTGCAGTACATCGACCCCGAGATCCCCGTCTACGTCGGGAAGGGAACGCGCGCGCTGCTCGAAGCGATCTCGCAGTCGACGGGACAGAAGTACGGGGAACACGACTGGCGGATCTTCGAGGACCGCACGCCCGTGCACGTCGGGGGGATCGAGGTCGTACCCCACCCGGTAGATCATTCGATCCCGTTCGCCTACGGCTACATCGTCCGGACCTCCGAGGGGTCGATCGCCTATACGGGCGACTTCCGCCACCATGGACCTCGCGCGGCCGACACGCACGCGTTCTTCGAGGCGGTCGAGGCCGAGAAGGTGGACGCGATCGCCATCGAAGGAACACGGGCGGGCAACGACCCGCGCATGAACTTCTCGGAGGACGGGGTGCGTCGCGAGGTCGACCGGGTCCTCGGATCCACGCACGATATCGCGCTCGCCTGCACGTACCCACGGGACGTGGACCGTCTCCTGACGCTCCACGCCGCCGCCCGGGCCGCCGGTCGCGAGCTCCTCGTCTCCTCTCGAACCGCCTTTCTGTTGAACTCGATGGCGCCGCTCTTTCCCGCGGGAGCGGTTCCGATCCCCGGGAAGAGCCCGGGCCTATCCGTCTACGCGCGCAAGAAGCGGATGACGTACCTGTGGGAGCGCCCGTTCCTCGATGCCGCGCTCCCCGCGGAAGAGGTCCGGCGGACCGGGGACCGCTACCTGCTGGCCCTCGACTTCTACCACTTCCCGGAGTTGATCGACCTGAGACCCCCCTCGAACAGTCCGTTCATCCACTCGATGAGCGAGCCGTTCAGCGAGGACGACGTCTCCGACGAGGTCCTGCACCGATGGCTCGATCATTTCGGCCTGACGTTCGTCCAGGCGCACGCGAGCGGGCACGCGAGCGGCCCGGAACTGATGTCGCTGCTCGATCAGGTCCGGGCCGGGACCGTCTTCCCCATCCACACGGAGAACCCCGAGGCGTTCCGGACCCACTCCGGCCGAGTGGTCCTGCCAGAGCTTCGTCAGTCCTATCCCATCGGTGGATCGGCCGGCGTGAGCCGTTAAGCTCACGTCCTGTGTAGTGGCTCCCGTGCCGGCCGATCGTTGCCCGACCGGAGCGGAGGCGATCGATCGCCTCCTCGGCGGAGGTCTCGAGACCGATTCGGTCACCGAGATCTACGGGGAAGGCGGCACGGGGAAGACGATCTTTTGCCTCGCCGTGGCCTGCCGCGTCGCTCGCACGGGTCGATGGGTGTTCTACATCGACACCGAGGGGGTCAGCGCGGACCGCCTGACCGCGACCGCCGGAGAGGACTGGGAGGCCGTGCTCTCTCGCCTCCTGCTCTCCTCCCCGAAAAGCCTGGAGGAACAGGGACGAGCGGTCGCGACCGCCTGCACACTCGCGCGGGAGGCGAAGCGACCGGTCGGACTCATCGTGCTGGACTCCGCGACGCACTACTACCGCCTCGCCCGCCCGGACGCGGTCGAGGACGAGGCGCGCCAGGCGCTCTCCCTCCAGATCGCGGACCTCGTCGCCACCGCGCTCGGGGTCGGCGTCCCCGTGCTCTTCACCAACCAGGTGTACCGGAGCATGCGGGAGGGAACGATCGAGCCGCTCGGCGGCTCGTTCCTCAACCACGCCGCGAAGACGATCCTTCGGTTCGATCGCGGGTCGGGGGATCGGCGTCGAGTGGTCCTCCTCAAGCACCGATCGCTGCCCGAGGGTTCGGCGGAGTTCCGCATCACCCCGTCGGGCGTTGCATGACCTCCCGGCAATGGAGATAAGCGCCCGAGACCTCCATCGGGCATGGTCGAACCGCTCGAGGTCGCGGACGTCGCGACGCAGATCGGGATCTTCCGCGTCGTCTACCAGGGACGATCGGTCCGGGTCGTCGACCTCCTCGAGAAGGGACTGCCCCAGACGGGCGTGCCCGTGGGAGCGGTGCGCCGCAAGCCCCCGTTCCCCGCCGGCAGTCCTCCGAAGCAGCTTCAGGAGTACTTCCGAGGCACCCGGGACGATTTCGACCTCGATGTCGACCCCGAGACGACCTCGGAGTTCGATCGAAAGGTCTGGGCCCGGCTGCGCGAAGTGCCGGCGGGACGGACCGTGACCTACGGCGAGCTCGCCCGCCGGGCGGGTACCACGGGTTCGGCGCGGGCCGTGGGCGGGTCGATGGCCCGCAACCCGATCCCGATCGTCATCCCATGTCACCGCGTGGTCGGGAGCGAGGGCGCGATCACGGGCTTCGGCCTCGGTCTGTGGCGCAAGCGCTGGTTGCTCGAGCGCGAGCACTCCTGGCCGCTACGCTCCCGTTCCGCCGATGGACCGCGGCCCCGCCAACGGACCCTCGACTCCCCGACCGAAGGCGCGTCCAAGAACTGGGCCCGGCACCGGTCGACCAACCACTGATAGCGGACATCGCCTCGCCGATTACCAACTACGATTCGTAGTATCTTGCGAACAGTATACCTACTACAGTTCGTAGTTGGTAATCCCCCCCCCAACGCCAACCTACTACGACATGTAGTAGCAACCTCTCCACCGATGGAGGGGTCACGGCGCGTCTGCGGTTCGAGGCACAGGCGGGGAAGAGGGCCTATCCAGAGTAGTACGCCGCGTCGTACGGCTCGGGCTTGAGCCCACGACGCTGGCGGATCTCCGAGACGACCTTGGGCTGGAGCTCGCGCGGGACCGGCTCGAAACCCATCGACTCCGTCGCCCAGAGCACCTTCCCGGCCGCGGCGCTGCGGATGTCGGACGCGAATCCGAACATTTCGGCCACCGGGACCTTCGCGACGACCGTCTGTAGATCGCCGACGTTCGTCATGTCCATGATCTCGCCGCGACGGCTCTGGAGTTGGCGCGTCGAGCCCGCGAGGACCTCCTGCGGGACGTTGATCGTGACCTTCTGGATCGGTTCGAGGAGCATCCGGTCGCCGAGCACCATCGCTCCGTAGATACCGGAGCGGGAGGCGGGGATCGTCTGGGCGGGGCCGCGGTGGATCGAATCCTCGTGGAGCTTCGCGTCGACGAGGCGGACCTTGAGGCCGTACACGCGCTCGTTCGCGAGGGGGCCGCGCGCCATCGCCTCCTTGAACGCATCGACGATGAGGTCCATCGTCTCGTTGAGGTTCTGGATCCCCTTCGTCACGTCGAACAGCATGTTCGTGCCGTCGACCGCGACGAGCCCTCGCCCTTCGTCCCGCGAGATGCCGAGCTGTTCCATCCGGGTCACGAGGGCCTTCATGTCCTTGAACGACTTTCCCTGAGGGATATCGCCGTCCTTGAGCGCCTGGATAAGCGCGTCCGGGAGCCTCTCGACCTCGAAGAAGAACCGGTTGTGCTTGTTCGGGGACTTGCCCTCGAAGGGACCCCCCGGCTGGCGCACCGTCTCTCGGTACACCACGATCGGCTTCGATGCGACGATCTCGACCTTGTAGTCGTTGATGATCCGGTACTGGGTGATCTCCAGGTGGAGTTCGCCCATCCCCGACATGAGGTGCTCGCCCGTCTCCTGATTGATCTCGACCTTGAGCGAGGCGTCCTCCTTGCCGACCTTGCGCATCACCTCGATCAGCTTCGGCAGGTCGCCCATGTGCTTCGGCTCGATGGCGACGGTGACGACGGGTTCGGAAACGTGCCGGATCTCCTCGAACGGGATGATCGTGGGATCGGTGGACATCGTGGTCCCCGCGAACGCGTCGCTGAGGCCGATGACCGCGGCGATGTTGCCGGCAGTCGCCTCCTCCACCATGAGCCGCTCGGGTCCCATGTAGAGCGAGACGTGCTGCACGCGGTTCTTGATCTTGGTGCCGGCGACCGTGAGCTCCATGCCTTTCGTGAGGCGCCCGGAGAACAGACGGCCGGTGGCGATCTCCCCGGCGTTCGGGTCCATGGTGATGTCCGTGACCATGAACGTCGTCGGTCCATCGGCCGCCGTCGCCGCCATGGCCAGGCCGACCGGGCTCGTCGGGTCTCCGCGCCAGATGTTCGGGATTCGGTACTTCTGAGCGATCGCGGGGCTCGGGAGGTGACGAACGACCATGTCGAAGATCACGTCGTTGATCTTAGCCTTCTGCGCGATCTCCTTCTGGCGACCGGTGCTGACGTACTCGATGATGTCGGGGAACTTGACCCCGGTGCGTTGCATGTACGGGACGCTGATCGCCCAGTTCTCGTAGCCCGAGCCGAAGGCGACGGAGCCGTCCCGAGGATCGACGCTCCATTCGTCGATGAATTCCTCCGGGGCCATTCGGCGGATCAGCTCGTTGACCTCGCTGATGATCGCTCCGAAGCGGCTTTGCAGCGATTCCGGAGTGAGCTTGAGCTCCTTGATGGCACGGTCGACCTTGTTGATGAACAGGACCGGCTTGACCTTCTCGCGCAGCGCCTGACGCAGCACGGTCTCGGTCTGGGCCATGACCCCTTCGACCGCGCAGACGACCACGATCGCGCCGTCGACCGCGCGCATCGCGCGCGTCACGTCTCCCCCGAAGTCCACGTGGCCCGGGGTGTCGATGAGGTTGATCAGATAGTTCTGCTTCTCGTACTCGTGGACGATCGTGACATCCGCGTTGTTGATCGTGAGCAGGCGGGCCTGCTCCTGCTCGTCGAAGTTGAGGTAGAGTTGCTTTCCCGCGAGTTCGTTGGAGATCATCCCGGCGGCCGCGAGCAGGTTGTCGCTGAGCGTCGTCTTGCCGTGGTGGATGTGGGCGACGATGCCGATGTTGCGGATCTGGTTGATGTTCCGCATCATGCCGGGGATGGCGGCCGCCAACTCGCTTCGAACGTGCGTCATCGCTGTTCCTTCCTGTCTGCCTAGCGGGCCGACTGCGCCACGCGCTCGACTTCTTCCTTACGGGCGACGGCGAAGCTCGCCTGGTCGCCCTTCGCGGAGAGGATGATCTCGTTGGCGAGACACGTTTCGATCGATTTGGTGCTCTTGCGGGACGCCTGAATGGCTCCCTGGGTGATGTTGCGGATCGCCACGTTGAGTCGGCGTGCGGGCGAGGCATCGACCGCGCGCGGGACGGAGATGCCTCCGAACTGAAGTCGCGTGACCTCTTCCTTCGGAGCGGCGTTCTCGATGGCGTCGACGAGCTGCTGGAGGGGGTTCTTCTTCTCCCGCTCGGCGACCTGGTCGAATGCCCGGCGCACGGTGCGCAGGGCCTTCGATTTCTTGCCCGTGAACTTCCCGCCCTTCATGAGGCGGTTGGCGAGCCGTTCGACGAGGTGCATGTGGCTCTTCATGAACGGTTTGCCGCAGAGCTTACCCTCGGTGTGCGGGGCGTAGATCGGGTGGAGGTAGAGGTACGGCATCAGGCCCGGATCGTGGACGACGATCCCCTCGAACGAGTACTTCCCGAACAGCGGAGGGATCGGGAACGGAGGGGGTGGCGGGGGGACCGGGCGGACGATGATGGGCCCGGGGCCCTCTTCGTCGACCGGCACGGCGAGCGCGGCGGATGCGCTGGGGGGATCGCGTGGCCCCTTCATCGTTGCGGCTTCTCCTTGCGCCCGCGCACGAGTTCGTCGAGCGATACGCCGTTCACTTGGATGACCTTGTAACGGACGCCCGGGATATCCCCGTAGGACCGGCCCATGCGGCCCCCGATCCCTTCGACGAGGACCTCGTCGTGCTCATCGATGAAGCTGATCGCGCCGTCGCCGACCGCGAAGGCCGTGATCTGTCGGCCGTTCTTGACGAGCTGGACCTTGATGCACTTGCGGATGGCGGAGTTCGGTTGTTTCGCTTCGACCCCGACCTTCTCGATGACGATCCCGCGGCCCTGGGGCGCCCCTTCCAGCGGGTCCGAGCGCTCCTTCAGATGCAGCGTTCGGCGCTTGTAATACCGATCGGACCAGCGTCGCCGCTGGCGGAGGCGCGCGAGTTTTCCAGCGGTATTCAACCCCGACGGCGGCATATAGGCTTGAGAGGGTCGGTGCCACCAGGCACTGCTATTTAAGTATGCCTCGGCGCCCGCTACCGGCACCTCGAGAATCGTGAAACCTCGGCGATAATTCAGGGTGTCGGTACGGTCGGCCATGGCAGGAGCGGTCGGGTCGGAGTGGAGGGCGCTCTCCCGGGAGATCCGCGGATGCGTGCGCTGCCCGCTCCACCTGGGGCGCACCCACGCGGTCGTCTATCGGGGCGGAGAGCACCCGTGGGTCGTCTTCATCGGGGAGGCGCCGGGAAGGGCCGAGGATCTCGCGGGCGAGCCCTTCGTGGGCCGCGCCGGCGCGAAGCTCGATGAGGGGATCAGGCGCCTCGGTCTCGGTCCGACCGAATTCGGGATCGTCAACGTCCTCAAGTGCCGCCCCCCCGCGAATCGGTTCGTGGTCGAGGCCGCTCGCATCTGTCGGCCGTACCTGGAGCGCCAGCTCGCCCTTCTTCGACCGCGGGCCGTCGTCACGTTGGGTCGATGGGCGCTGAGGTCGATGG
Source organism: Thermoplasmata archaeon (assembly GCA_035532555.1). NCBI lineage: Archaea > Methanobacteriati > Thermoplasmatota > Thermoplasmata > Thermoplasmata archaeon. The sequence continues at coordinate 18,211 of DATKQS010000004.1, forward strand.
ACCCGGGAGCGGCCCCGATCATGACCGCGGCGGGGATCCCGCGCTCGGTCGGGGCATGGGACGTCTATCCCCTCCTCCACCCCGCGGCGATCCGATCCCACGCCACCGCCCAACGCTGGGAACGAGATCTCGGGACGCTCGCCGAGTGGCTGAACGAGAAGCGGCGCTGACCGGACCGCTCCGAACGGTTTTCCCCCCAGGCGGCCTGTCCACAAGGATGCGCACGGTCGACCTGTTCCTCATCGAGGGCTCCTATCGGGCCGCTGACAACGGGGTCGTCGTCGAGCTGTTCGGCAAGACGCGGGACGGGACCGCGCTCGTGGCGCGCTACTACGGCTTCCGCCCCTACTTCGTACTCCTCGAACCGGCCGCGGAGGTCCTCGACCGGTTGAGGGCCGACCCCGAGGTCGTGGACATCCAGCCGATGCCCGTCTGGCTGGGGGGTCGGGAACGCCCGGGCGCCCGCATCACCATCCGCTCGCCGTGGAAGGTCCCCGAGTATCGGGACCGGCTGCGCCTCCCCGGGGACGAACCGAACGTGCTCGCCTGCGACATCCCCTTCGTCCATCGCTTCCTGTACGACAAGCATGTCGGGCTGACCCTCACGTTGGACGTCGAGGACGAACCGGACTCGATCCGGGCGCTCTACACGTCGGCGAACGTCGTGCGGGTCGTCTCCGCAGGAGGGAAGGACATCCGGCCCGCCGAGGCGTTCCGCCCCCCGCTCCGCACCCTCTCCTTCGACATCGAGAACGCCATCCGGGAACGGACGATCTTCACCATCTGCGGCGTCGCTGAGGGCGGTGGACGCGAACGGCGCACCTTCCGCTTCGGGGATCGGGACGAGCGGAGGATCCTCGAGCGGTTCGTGGAGTTCGTCCTGGAGGACGACCCGGATGTCATCACCGGCTACAACATCGCCGGGTACGACATCCCGCTGCTCCAGGAGCGGGCGATGGTCCATGGGCTCGAACTGCGGATCGGCCGGGACCGGACGACGCCGCGCGACATGGGCGAGCGCCTGTGGCGGGTCACGGGCCGAGTGATCGCGGATGCCTGGTGGTGGGCGCACCGGGAGCTTCGGCCGAAGCAGGAGACGCTGCAGTTCGTCGCCCGGATGCTCCTCTCCGATTCCAAGCTCGATGTCGACCGGCGCAACATCAGCGCGGAGTGGGAGAAGGATCCGGACCGGGTCATGGAGTATTGCGAGCACGATGCGGACCTCGCGCTGCGGATCCTCCAGCGCTTGCGCTCCATCGATCGGGGAGCCGATCTAGCGACCGTCGCGCACCTCCCGCTCGAAGAGGGCCTCAACGGCCGCACGTCGCTGTTCATCGACGCCCTCTTGATCCCCCGGGCGGATGCCGAGCACGTCGGCGTCCCGCCCACGCACCGGCTCCGTCGCGAGGCGGCGATCGAGGGTGGCTACGTCCACACGATCCGACCGGGGATCTACCGCTGGGTCGTGGTGCTCGACTTCAAGTCGATGTATCCGTCGATCATCATCGCCCAGAACATCTGCTTCACGACCCTGTCCGACCGGGGGACGAACGTCAGCCCTACGGGGGCCCGCTTCCTCTCCGCGGACGTTCGTCCGGGTCTGATCCCGGGGATCCTGCGCGAGCTCCTCGCCGACCGGGACCGCTTCCGCTCCCTCTCCCGGAGCGCGGCGACCCCGGAGATGCGCCAGTACTATGACGGTCTCCAGAACGCGGTCAAGGTGCTGATGAACTCCTTCTACGGCGTTCTCGCGTCGAGCTTCTATCGCTTCACGAACAAATCGATCGGCGCGGCGATCACCTCGTTCGCCCGTGAACAGATCACCTCGATCATCCGGGCGCTCGAGGCCGACGGTCACGAGGTCGTTTACTCCGACACCGACAGCGTGTTCATCCGCGCCCCGGAACCCACCTTCGAGGGAGCGAAGGCCTTCGGGGAGGCGATCGCGGCCCGATTCACCAAGGAGAACGTCGCCTTCGAGTTCCAGTCCGTTTACGAGTCGTTCTTCTCCCACGGGGCCAAGAAGCGGTACGTGGGCCGCCAGGTCTGGCCGCGCGAGGAGCTCGTCGTGCGAGGCTACGAGACCCGGCGGAGCGACTCCTTCGAGTACCAATCGCAGGCGCTCATGGAAGTGTTCGATCTCGTGCTCAAGGGCGACACGGAGGGGCTGCTGCGGCGCTCGCGCGAGCTCGTGCTCGCGGTGCGGCAGAAGCAGGTCCTGCCGGCGCAGCTCGTCATCGCCCGCAGCGTCCGGGCGGAGGAGGAGTACAACGAGGGGACCCGCGCCGCGCTCCCCTTCCTCCGGGTGTTCAAGCAGCTCCAGAGCGAGGGATACGACGTCATTCCCGGCATGAAGGTCGCCTGGATCGTCACGAACTCCCACGTCAGCCCGCAGGAAATCGAGCCGTGGATCGACGGGCGCCCGTTCACGAAGGAGCCGGACTGGGCATACTACGCGGACCGCGTGGCGCAGACCCTCGCACGCGTGACCGAAGTCTTCGATTGGGATGCGCAGGCTCTCCTGCAGGGGACGCACCAGCAGCGGCTCGGGCACTCCCCCGGATCGACGCCCGATCGGAGCGGCCGGCCGTCGGCGACGCTCGATACCCCGATCGCCGAGATCGCGGGGCCCAAGAAGCGTCGGACGAGCACGCGCTCGCTCAGCGAATGGGACTAGCGCGGTTCGGGTCGCTACCCTGCGCTCGCCCCGCCGCCGGATTTGTAGTCCGGGGTCCAGGGTGGGTGGTTTCCCTGGATCGCGAAGATAGCCCCGAGGAGAGCCACCGGCACTCCGAGCGCCCCGAGCAGCGTGGGAACGATCCCGAGCACCCCGACCGAGAGCGCGAGCGTGAACACCGGGATGGAAGCCATCAGCAGCGCGGCGAGGATCAGGCCGGCCTTCTCCACCGCTAGGAAGTAGAACAGAGGAGCGAGGAAGAACGTAATCGCACCGAGGACGACGAGGAGGCCGGTCGAAGTGATATCCAGCGTCCACAGGCCCGAGACGCCCCCCGGGAGCACGGGCGAGAGGACGAGCAGCACGATCCCCGCGCCGAGGAACGCCTGGGCGTTCAGCGCGCTGATCGGGACCGATCGGGCGGCACGCGCGGTCGTGACGAAGTACAATGCGACCGAGATCGGGAGGATCGGGATGACGAGCACCGCCCACCCCGTGATCGGAGCGATGGCATGACCCCCCACGATGGTGAGGGCCCCGCCCACGACGCTAAGGGACAGCCCTGCGATGAACTCGCGAGACCGCAGACGGTCTCGACCTTCCAGATAGAGCACCATGAGCACGAGCGGGGCGACCACGACATCGCCGATCAGAGCGAGCAGGGAGGTGTCGATCGGTCCGGCCGTGTACGTGGCCGCTAGCGTCGAGATCTGCATCCCCACGGCGAATAGGATCCGCAACCACGCCGCGGGGTCCGCCCAGAGCCTGCAGAACGCAGCTCCCTGGCCCTTCGCGACCGCGTAGAGCGCGAAGAGTCCGCCGCCGACGAAGAACGGCCAGATGAGGACCGCGGAGGCTGAGGTGGACGGAGCGAGCCAGAGGACGAAGACGTAGTACGTCGCCCACAGGAACGCGGCGAGGGTGGCGAGCGCGATGGCGACGCTGCGCCCTCGAGAGCCTGGGACCATCGGGTTCCCACTCGGCGAACTCGCATATAGCTTCGGGAACGAAGGCGATCCGCGCCCGATGTATCCCGAGCGCCCGGAGTTCAGGAGTATCCGGAATACTCCAGTCCGAGCTCGGGGATCCGCACGCCACTCCCCCGTTCCACGTGCCCGACCGGGAGGGCGTCCGGAGCTCCGGCCCGGGCGAGCCGCCGCCGCACTTCTGCCAGGCGGTGGGGGGCGACGACCACCACGAACCCGATCCCGACGTTGAACGTTTGGTACATCTCCTCGTCGGAGAGCCCGCCGAGCTCGCGGATCCAGGCGAAGAGGCCCTCGGGACGCGGCCAGCGATCGAGCACGAAGGCAACGTTCCGGTTCAGTCGGGACAGATTGCGGACCCCACCGCCGGAGATGTGGGCGAATCCACGCACGTCCGGCCGGTCCGCGAGCGCCTCGGACATCGGTGTGTAGATCCGCGTCGGACGCAGGAGTTCCGCACCGAGGGACCCGCGCGCGCCCTCACGCGGCTGCGTCAGATCGATTCGACACTCCGAGATGATCCGGCGGACGAGCGTGAACCCGTTGGCATGGAATCCCGCCGAGGGGATCCCCAACAGGATGTCTCCAGGGCGGATACCCCGGCCGACAATCGGCCGGCGGCCCCGCGGGAAGAATCCGACGGCCGTGCCGCCGAGGTCGAACCCGTCGAGCAGATCGGGCACGACCGCGGTCTCCCCTCCTAAGAGCGTACACTCTGCCGTTCGCAAACCTCGTCCGATGCCGCGCCCGATCTCCGCGAACACCTTCGGGTCGGGTACGGCACACGAAATGACGTCGACCAGACCGGCCGGGCGCGCACCGACCGCGGCGAGATCATTGACGTTCACTCCGACGATATCCTCTCCGACCTCCTCGAAGCGTCGCATCTCCTCCGCGACCAGCACCTTCGTCCCGACGGTGTCGGTCGTCACGGCAATCGTCTCCTTCCCGATGCGTAAGAGGCCGGCGAAGTGCCCGGGCGCATCGACCGCGCGACCGTGCGAAGGCGGAGGCCGGTACGGAGCGCCTCCCACGAGCGCTTGGAGCGCCTCGCGTACCGCGGATCGGTCCACGCCGCTCTGAGCGTAGGTTTTCGGGGTCGCCGGACGGACCAGGGCGCTCACGTTCCCCACGAGACCCGCGACCACATAGCGGTTCGCCGCCCTCGGCGCATTCTTTAGCAGGACGGGTCTTCGGAGGTACGATGACTGCGTCCCGGCGCGCCACTCGCCGATCGAGCCCCGAAGGCGGTCGTTCCCGCGAGCTCGCTTTGATCCTCGCCGGCCGGACATGGCTCGAGGGCAAGATTCGATCGATCGAGATTGGCATCGATGAGGAAGGAACGATCCGCGCGATCGGCCGCAGCCTCCGAGGGGCTCCCCGCCACGACGTCGGCGAATCACTCCTCCTCCCCTCCGCCACCGACCTGCACGTCCACTTCCGGGACCCGGGCCGAGAGTCCGAACCGGAGGACTTCGCGACCGGGACGCTGCAGGCCGCCCTCGGGGGTGTGGGGCTCGTGGCCGACATGCCCAACACCCGGCCTCGTGTCGATACGCTCGACCGACTGCGGGCGAAGGAGGCCCGAGCCCAGGGGCGCGCGCTCGTAGACGTCCTTCTCTACGCCGCCGCGACCCCACGGGCCCCGATCGATGTCCTCGCACGTCGGGCCGGCGCTTTCAAGCTCTATCTGAGCCCGACCACCGACGTCGACGAGGTCCCCACGAGCGCGGACCTCGATCTGCTGCTGAAGCGGGTGGCGGCGACGAACCTACCGCTCTCCGTTCATGCCGAGAATCCGGACCGGTTCCATCGAGAGATCGAGCCCGCGAACCCTCCGGACTGGAACCGCGTCCGTCCCGTGGACGCCGAGCGCACCGCGGTCGATGCCCTCCTGCGCGGGCCCCGCAGCCTGCGCCTTCACGTGGCACACGTGACGGACGCGACGATCGCCGGACGCCTCCGGAAGGAGGGGGACTCCTTCGAAGCGACGCCCCACCATCTCCTGCTCTCGGAGCGCTCGGGCGACGGAACGAAATTCAAGGTCAATCCGCCGCTGCGCTCGGAGCGGCAGCGCCGTGCGCTGTGGGAAGCGTTCGTTCGCGGAGGGATCCCGTGTCTCGCGAGCGATCACGCCCCCCACTCCTCGGAAGAGAAGCAGCGGCCCTTCCCGCTCGCCCCGAGCGGAATGCCGAACGTCGAAACGATGCTTCCACTCCTGCTCGCCCGAGTGCGCGCGGGCGACCTGCCCCTCCCCGTCCTCCTCGCGGCCGCCTGCGATCGCCCCGCCCGCTGGATCGGACAGCCGCGGGGGCGGATCGCCATCGGCCACCGCGCGGACCTCCTGGTCGTGGACTTCCGAGACCGCCGCGCCATCGCGGCCCGCGACCTACACGCGCCGTGCGGCTGGACGGCCTTCGAAGGGTGGCAAGGGATCTTCCCCCGAGAGCACTACCTACGAGGAAGGCGCATCGTCGAGGGTGGGGAATTCGTTGGGGGCCTGGGCGGGACGATCGTTCGTCCGGAGTTCGCCCCGGCTCGATCCGCCCCGCAACCTCGCTCGATCGCCGAGTGACCTACTCGGCCTTATCCCGCGCCGGGGGCGAACCGTCCTTGGTCTTCGCCGGCCCCGGGATGCGCCGCGGGGGCCACCCCCACGTGATCTGGTCGGTGAACACGAGCAGGAAATAGATGGCCGCCAGGACGACGGCGACGATGAAGAAGTAGTTGAGGACGGTGAAGTATCCCTGGATGATCGTCCAGCTGCCCTCCAGCCGGATGCCGGCGTAGATGAAGGCCAGGGTGAACGGGATCGCGCCGAGCAGGGTGTAGACGCCGAACTTCCACAGCTTCATCCGGGCGAACCCCGCCGGGTAGCTGATGTAGCTGCGGATGACCGGGACGAGCCGGGTCACGGCGACCGTGACTTCGCCCCTGCGGGCGAACCAATCGTCCACGCGCGCCATGCTCTTCGGGTCGAACTGCAGCGGTCCGAGCGATCGTCGTGCCAGCCATTCCCGGCCCCACCGACCGACCGCATACGCGGCGAACGCCCCCACCAAGCCCCCTGCGAGGGCGACGAAGATCGTCGGCTCGAGCCCGAAGACCCCATCCGCGACCAGGAACCCCGCGAACGGCAGGATCACCTCGCTCGGCAGTGGCGGTATGCCAAAGCTCTCGGCCACCATCAGGAGGAAGAGCCCGGGCAGGCCGATGTACGTCATCGTCGTGACGACGAACCAGGCCAACGATCCCACGATCGATATCGACATCGCGATCGCTCCGCGCCCGGGACCGTCGGGGGCTCTTAAGATGAGGCGGACGGCTCGAAGAGGAGCCGAAACGGGGTCCGCATCCCGGCGTTCGTTCGGGCCGGAATCCCCTCGAACTCGAGCGGGGTGGAACACCCTCCGCAGGAGACCGACGGACGCTGGCGGCCAAGCGCGATCGACAAAGCGATGCCCACCTCGATCTCGCGGGGCTTCGCGGGAGCCTGCGCGAGCGCCCGGTGCAGCTCGTCCAGGAGCTGGGCCTCTTCGGAATCCCCGGGAGCCGTCATCGTAGGTACCAGCGCGCGGGGGTCCTAAAGCGATTGTGGCCGCGAGAAGTACGGCTAGATGAACTCGTCCAGGACCTTCTCGTGGCCCTTGAGTCCCGCAGGCTGGGTCCAGAGCGGGCCGCCCTGCAGGACCTCCTCGAGGTCCTCGTACGTCGGCTTGGAGGTCGAGTAGAACAGTCCAATCGGGATCTTGTCGCCCCACTCGATCGATCGCTCGAACGCCTTGGGTAGGCTCGTCGGGTCGTGACCGGCGGCTTCGAGCTTGTAGACCCGCTGCCGGAAGTAGTCGAACGTGTTCAGTTTGTTGTACGTCACGCAGGGGCTCATCGTGTCGATGAGCGAGAACCCCTTGTGCTGGATGCCGTTCGCGATGAGGTCCGCGAGGTGCTTGACCTCCGCGGAGAATCCCCGGGCGACGTAGGTCGCGCCGCTCGCGAGCGCGATCGAGATCGGATCGATCGGGTTCTCGATCACCCCCTCGGGCGTCGACTTCGTTCGCTGCCCCATCATCGAGGTGGGGCTCGCCTGGCCGGTGGTCAGTCCGTAGATCTGGTTGTCCATGGTGACGTACGTGAGGTTGACGTTGCGCCGCATCGCGTGGACGAGGTGACCGATGCCGATCCCGAAGCCATCCCCGTCCCCCCCGGTCACGATGACCGTGAGGTCGTGGTTCGCCCAGTGGATCCCTTCCGCGACGGGGACGGCCCGACCATGGATGCCGTGGAACCCGTAGCTCGAGAGGAAGTGCGGGAGGTTGGAAGAACAGCCGATCCCCGAAACGATCACGACGTTGTGGCTGGGGATCTGCAAGCGCTTGACGGCCATCTCGACCGCCGCTACGACCCCAAAGTCCCCGCATCCGGGGCACCAGGTCGGCTTGGTGTCGGACTTACCGATGAGCGGGAGTGCGGGCCCCGTCGTGCTCGGGACCGGACGGGCGCTCGTTTCAGCCATGGGTGAGTACCTCCCGAGCTCGCGCGACGAGCTCGTGCGGATAGAAAGGTTCCCCGTCGTACTTGAGTAGCGTGTTCGGTAGGTGGATCCCCGTCTCCGCCCGAAGGAGGCGCCCGAACTGACCGGTGAAGTTCCCCTCGACCAGGAGGGTCTTCTTCGTCTTCGCGATCGCCGCGCGCGTCGCCTCCGCGTGCAGCGGGAACACGGTGGGGAAGTGCAGCAGGTTGGTCGAGCGGCCCTGGGCCGCGAGGAGCGGCATGGCATCTCGGATGGCGCCGATGGTCGATCCCCACGCCACGAACGTCAGCGCCGCATCCGCGGGACCCTCGAAGACCGGAGGACGCGAAGCGGCCATGACCCCGGCGAGCTTGCGCATGCGCTTGTCCATCATGTGGGTGCGTTCCGCGATCCAGACCGGAATGCCGGACCTCACGTCGGAGATGAGGTGACCTTTGGTGTCGTGCTCGTCCGACCCCGTCACGTACTGGAGACCGGGCTGGCCGGGTAGGGCGCGGGGCGATACACCGGACTCGGTGTAGGCGTAGCGGTGGTAATCCGCCGTCCCCGACGGAACCGTGAGAAGCGAAGGGATCGGGACGTCGGTCGGGATCTCGTCCCGATCGACGGTCGCGATGCTCTCCGAAAGGTGCAGATCGCTCGCCAAGAGCACCGGGATCTGCCAATCTTCAGCCAGCCGGAACGCGTCGATCGTTGCCCGATACGCCTCTGCGGGGTTCGAGGGAGCGAGGATCGCGCGTGGGAAGTCGCCCTGTCCCGCCCCGAGCATGAGGTTGAGATCCCCCTGTTCGGTCTTCGTCGGGAGCCCGGTCGATGGACCCGCACGTTGGGACTCCACCACGACCAGCGGGACCTCGGTCATACCCGCCATCCCCAGCGCTTCGACCATCAGAGAGAATCCTCCCCCGCTGGTCGCGGTCATCGCACGAACCCCGCCGTAGGAGGCTCCGATCGCCATGTGGATGGCCGCCAGCTCGTCCTCGGCCTGCTTCACGACGATCCCCAGCTCCTGGGCGTGGGCGGCGAGCCAATGCATGATCGACGTCGCGGGAGTCATGGGGTACTGGGCCAGGAACTTGCAGCCCGCGGCGGCCGCCCCGAGGGCGATCGCCTGGTTGCCGGTCATGAGGAGTTTGGGAGGCCCGGCCCGATGGACGGCACGGTCGCTGATGCTCGCGTGCTGCCGGGTGTACTCGTAGCCGTCGGTGCTCGCGCGGAGGTTCCACTGGAGGATGTCTCCGGCTTTCTTGCCAAACGAATCGGTCAGGACGCCGTGGAGCACGTCAAGCGGGATGCCCGAGATGAACGCCGCGGCCCCGAGGCCTACCGCGTTCTGGAGGATCGGCTGCGTCGTGTACTTGCGGGCGAGCTCCATCGTCGGGAGGGAGAGGGCTCGGGTTCCCACGGGAAGTTCCGAGTCCGCGATCTTGAGCCGCTCCGGGTCATAGATCACGGTCGCGCCCGGACGCAGCGCGGGAGCGTGCACGTCGAAGGTCTCCCGGTTGAGGCAATAGAGCAGATCGGCGCCGTCGCCCTGGGAGTACGGACGTTCGGAGGAGGTGCGCGCCTGGAACCAGACGTGGCCGCCGCGGATCACCGACTGGTAGGCGTTCAGGCCGAAGACGTGCAGGCCCATCCGGGAGAACGATCGGGAGAACGCGTCCCCGATCGAAGCGATCCCATCGCCCGCTTCGCCTCCGGCGCGTAGCGAGATTTCCGGCACGAACCGAATGGAGCGGGCGAGCGTAATTAAGCGGTTCGGGAACCCGGGCGCCCGGTGGGATAACGATTAGTCTTGGCGGGGGACTAACACGGTCCGTGAATCGACGCCTGAAGGTCCTCCTGTTCTCGACAGCCCGGGAAGCCGTGGGACGGCCCCGGGTCGATGTCGACATCCCCAAGAGCGGGTCGACCGTGCGCCAGGTCGTCGCGCTGCTGGCCCGAGACTACCCCCGTCTCGCCGGGATCCTGACGAGCTGTCGCTTCACCCGCAACGGAGAGTACGTACAGGGTTGGTCGGCGCGCGTCCGGCCGGGCGATGAGTTCGCGATCCATCCGCCGTACAGCGGGGGATGATCGGTTGTCGGTCCGGCTCTCCGCCCGGCCCCTATCGTCGGCGCGGGCGTTGAAGGAGCTCGGAGTCCACGGCCTCGGAGGGATCGTCCTGTTCGTGGGCCGCGTTCGGCCCGATCGGACGCGGGCCGGAACGGTCCGGGCGCTCACTTACGAGTCGCACCGCGCACTCGCGTTGGAGGAGTTCCGGGCCCTCGAGGCGGAGGCCCGGGAGCGCTACGGGGTGGGTCGGATCGTGATCTGGCATCGCATCGGGACCGTCCCCGTTGGCGAACCGTCGGTGATGATCGGGGCGGCGAGCGCCCACCGGCGCGCGGCGTTCGATGCGACGTCGATGCTCATCGAGCGGTTGAAGTCCGACGTTCCGTTGTGGAAGTCGGAGCGAGTACGACCCGGGCGTCCACTGCGACGGCGCCCTTCCCGCGGGCCCGTACGATCAGCGGGTTGATGTCCAACTCCGCGATCTCGGGGATCTCCACCGCGAGTTGGGAGATCCGTTCCAACGTCTCATATAGGGCCGGCAGGTCGCTCGGCGCCTCGCCTCGAACTCCGAGCAGGAGGGGAAAGGCCCGGATCGACGAGACCATGTTCTCTGCCGACAGCGGCACGATCGGGGCGAGCCGGAAGGTAACATCCTGAAGGACCTCCACGTAGATCCCGCCCATCCCGAAGACGAGAATCGGGCCAAAGTTACGGTCCCGCTGGATCCCGATCAGGACCTCCTTACCCCCGGAGATCTCCTGTTCGATCTCGAACCCGTCGATCCGTGCCTTCGGAGCGTTCGCGGCGATTGCCCGCTGCATCCGGTCCCAGGCGCGCCCGAGCCCCTCCGCGTCCGCGAGATGCAGCGCGACCCCGCCGACATCGGTCTTGTGGGAGATGTCCCGGGAGGCGACCTTGAGAACGGCGGGGTAGCCCACCGTCGCGGCGAGCCGAATCGCCTCCGTCCGCGACCGGGCGCGGGCGTGGTCGGGGAATCCGATGCCATACGCTTCGAGGAGCGTGCGGGCGACGTACTCGGGGAGCACGGTCTCTCCCCGTCGGAGGGAGCTTCGAACGAGCGCGCGGGCACGGCGGGAGTCCACCACGAACCGTCGCGCCTTCGTGCGCCGGCGGGCGCGCCAGATGTTGTACTGCTGGAGGCTGGCGAGTCCCTGGATCGCCTCCTCGGGGAACGTGAAGGTGGGCACGCCCCGCTCCTCGAGGTACCCGACCTCGCGGGAGAGATCGGTGAGGCCGAAGAGACAGGCCGCCACGGGCTTCTTGGACGGCCCGCGGCCTTCCAAGATCGCGGCGGCGGCGGCCGAGCCCGTGAGGGGCCCGGTCGGGGTGGCGATCACGAGGGCTCCATCGATTTGGGGGGAAGAGAGGAGGCTCCGCAAGGCGCGCCGGTACTGCTCGGGCCTCGCGTCCGCGGTCATGTCGAGCGGGTTCGCGAGGCTGGCCGAGGGAGAGAGATGGGGAGCGAGGGATCGCTGGATCCGGGCGGTAGGAACGGGAAGCTCGAGATGGTTGCGCGCACACGCGTCCGCCGCGACGATCCCGGGTCCGCCGGAGTTGGTGAGGATGGCGAGCCGCGGGCCGGCGAGGCGCGCGTCGGTGGCGAAGATCTTGGCCGAGCGGAACAGCTCGCCGATCGTCTCCGTTCGCAGGACGCCCGATTGGGCGAACAGCGCGTCGTAGAGTCGATCCTGGCCGGAGTGGGCGAGCGAGCCGGTATGGCTCAGTGCGGCACGTTCGCCCGCCGGGGTGCGACCGCTCTTGATGACGAGCACCGGCTTGGTATCCGTCACCTCTCGGGCGGTCTCGAGGAAGCGACGCCCGTCCGCGAGGCTCTCGACGTAGAGGAGCACGACCTTGGTCGCCTCGTCGTCCTTGAGCGATAGGAGGAGATCGTTCTCGTCCACCCCGGCTCGGTTGCCCATCGATACGAACCGGGAGAAGCCGATCCGCTCGGCGATCCCGTACTGCAGGATCCCGGCGCACAGCGCTCCGCTCTGCGAGACAAACGCGATGTTGCCGCGGGGAGGAAGTTGTTCGCTGAAGGTGGCGTTCAGGCCGACGGTGGGGTCGGTGTTGAGCACACCGAAGCAGTTCGGTCCGACGATCGACATTCGATGGCGTCGCACCGTTCGGATCAGGCGGTCCTCGAGGATCTCCCCCTCCGCTCCGATCTCGCGGAAGCCAGCCGAGATGACCACGACTCCGCGGGTCCCGCGCCGGCCCAACTGGTCGACGACCCGCTCCACCTTAGGTGCGGGCACGATCACGATGGCGAGCTCCGGGGCCTCGGGAAGATCGGAGACGCGGGAGTAGCAACGCACGCCCGAAACGCTCTTCCACGCGGGGTTGACCGGGTACACGACTCCCCGATATCCGGCCGCGAGGAGGTTGCGGAACAGGGCCGCGCCCACCGCTCCCGGCCGGTTCGATGCGCCAATCACGGCGATCGAGCGAGGACGGAACAGCTCCTCGAGTGCCGGCGATCGACCCACTACCATGCGCGCGGCTCCCCCCGGCGGGACACGGGAGCGCGCGTAATATAGACACGGCATCGTTCTCCGGTTCGATATGGCGACCGATCCCCCGGTCGAGGGCGTCCACCCTCCTTCCACGCCCCCGATGGGTCCTCAGCCTCGCGGCCCGAGCCGCGGAGTCCTTCAGCGGATGGACAAGGGCCAGATCCGGCACGTGGTCGCGATCGGGAGTGGAAAGGGTGGTGTCGGGAAATCCTCAGCGACCGCCCTCCTCGCCGCCGAGCTGCGTCGCAGGGGGTTGCACGTCGGGGTCCTTGACGCCGATGTGACGGGGCCGTCGGTTCCGAAACTGTTCGGCCTGACCGGCCCGCTGGTCGACCGAGGCGAAGGCATCGAACCGTCGACCTCTCCGAGCGGGGTTGTGGTCATCTCTTCCCAGTTCCTCGTTGAGGACGAGCAAACTCCCGTGATCTGGCGGGGACCGCTCGTGACGCGGCTCATCACTCAGTTCTTCGGCGGTGTCAACTGGGGAGCGCTCGACTATCTGCTCATCGACATGCCGCCGGGGACGAGCGACGTGCCGCTCACCGTCTTCCAGACGATCCCCATCGACGGAATGATCTTCGTCTTCACGCCGCAGGACCTCGCCGCGCTGATCGTCAAGAAGGCGATGAACATGGCGCGCGACCTGCACGTCCCGCTCATCGGAATCGTGGAGAACATGGCCGAACTGACGTGCCCCCAGTGCGGCCACCATATCGCCCCGTTCGGACCGAGCCACGTCGAAGCGGTCGCCCGCGAGTACGGCGTCCCGGTAATCGCGCACCTTCCTCTCGATCCGAAGCTCTCCGAACTATGCGATGCCGGCCGGGTCGAGCAGTACGCTGCGCCGGCCGTCGCGGCGTACGCCGACACGTTCCTCGCGGCGATCGACCGCGCCGAGAAAGCGAAGCTCACCACCCTGTAGACGGGTCCGGATCTCCGGTCTCGGGCGATGAACCGCCTAGACGCGCGAAACGAATCGGGAGGGAGCGCGTGCGGGCAGCCGGAGGAGGTGGGTGCTGATCACGATCGCCCACAGGAGCACCGGAGCGACGATGATCCGCTCGACCGTGCCGGGCCCGAGCGGACCCCAGAGGCTGAACAGGAAGATCACAAGGGCTACGAGCGTGACGGCTCCGAGAACGATCGTGAAGGCGCGGAACGGGGCCCAGTGCGTTCGTGCCGGCATCGCACCGCTACCGAGGATCAGGAGGCCGAGACCGCTCGGCGCGAAGACGAGCAGGGAGGCGATGGAGTGGACGGTCCCGTTGAGATTCTCGGGGAAGGCTCCAACGAAGATCGCGGCGACGCCAGCAATCAATAGCAGCAGCAGCCCGATCGCGCGGGCGGAGCCGGGGGCGAAGGAACTCCAGATGAGCAGGATCCCGATCGCGGCCAGGACCCCGAGCACCGCGATGGAACCGTCGAAGACGTAGTACCACGGGGACTGGATCGTGTTCCCCAGGTCGCTGATGTAATTCTGGGCGAGAGAGTAGTTGGGGTACCCGAACTGGGCGACAATCATCGCGGCGATGAACTGGAGGACCGCTCCGATGAGAACGATCGCCCCGTAGTGCACGGTACGATGCATGAGGGGCCGGCTGGAAACCGTCACCGAGGGCTGCTCCCAAGTGAAATCCGGCGGCTCCCCCATAAAGACATGCGTGCACGCGAAGTCGTCCGGTCGCTCTCGAATCTTGACGATCCGTTTTCGGGATGGCCGCCCGCATCAACCCCAAATACGCGGTCGGGGTCGGTCTAGAGATGGCCGCGATCCTGTTCGCCGTTCCCAGCACCCGGCGGGCCGAGCTCGACACGATCCTGAAGGAGGATCGTATCTCTCGACAGAGTCAGAAGATCCGCGATGCGGCAACGCTCGGGGGAAAGGCAGGCGAGCTCTTCGTCCTGGTGGAGGGCTCGGAGGAGGCCGTCAAGACCGCGGAGGAGATGTTCGCAAAGATCGGGACGAAGCTTCCTCCCGCCGAGCACGAGCAGGTTCTTCGCCGCATGAAGGAAGAGGACGAGTCCGCTTCCACAGGCATGGGCCTGTTCTTCACCGAGTAAGCTGGGCTTACTCTTCGCTCGGGGCGTGCGAGGGCTCGAGATCCTCGCTGCCCGCGAAGATCGCCTGGCAGGAACGGTAGAACACCTCGAGCCCCGTTCCCTCCTTGGCCGAGACGGGCAGGGCCCCCGCGAGCGCGCCCATCGATTCGAGCGCTCGGAACACCTCGGTGGACATCTGCAGATCGGGGGTCGGGGTCTCCGCGGTGATCGCCTCGTAGAGCGCCGAAGAATCCTCTACCCACGAGGCGATCTGGGCGAGACGGTCCGCCGGCAGGATGTCCGCCTTGGAGAGCACGTGTATCATCGGGAGCCGAAGGCGGAACTCGACCGTCGCGGCGAGCATCAACAGGGAGACGTAGCCGGTCGGTCGGGCGGCGAGCGCCGGATCGAACAGGAACGCGATCGCCGAACGGTCACCGCTGAGCGCCTCGACCATCGCCTTCGAGGATTCGCGGAACGCGAACAGCTCCACCTGGCCGGGAGTGTCGACCAGGACGTAGTCGGTCTTCAGCTCCTGGATGGCCTGCTTGATCTCGAAGATCTTGATCGTGATCAGGTCGGCCGCCGCGACCTGCGCTCCGTTCGGCCCGAGGCCGTACTCGTCCATGACATCGGCCAGGCGCACCCATTCGCGCACATCGACGTCGGGCTCGAAGTTCGTCGCCTCGCTTCCGGGGTCGAGGTTGACGATCGTCGCGTCGTACCCCGCGCTCTTGAGCCAAGCTCCGTACGCCTGGACGAGCGTGGTCTTTCCCGCCCCGGCGGTGCCGGTGAAGTATACCGTGGCCGGTTCCTCCATCTACGCGTGTGCTCCCGCCGTGGGGCGAGCTTTGTGGATCTCCGCGGCGATGGCCGTCAGGAACCGGGCCTTTGTTGTGCCCTTGGATTTCGAGATCTTGACCCGACCAGCGTACGTGTGGAACTGTCGGGGGTACTGCTTGTTCGCCTCGATCTCCGCCGTAAAGCCGAGCCGCTTCGCGGCCGCCACGATCTCCGCGGTCGAGACCTGCGCACTGGCCATCGCCGTCGGGACCCGCCGCCCGTCGCGGCGCGACAGCTCCACCGACAGGTAGGCCGGATACACGTAGAAGTGGTCGGGCACGGCGATCGCCGTCCGTGATCTACGCCGCCGACGCGCCGGCGTCGATGCGGACGCCGTTCAGGACGCCGTCCTGGCCGGGGCGACTGCGAACGCGGACGCGTCCGAGTTCCGTCTCCAGGATCGCGCCCTTCGTGATGACGTTCCGCTGAACGTAGTTGGGGTTCGCGGGATTCTCGCGAACCGTGACGACCTTGACATTGCGCGTGAGCTTGGTCGAGGGGTCGTAGACGTTGATGGTCGTGGCCGTGAGGATCCGCATCTTGCGGTTCCCGCCGCGGACGCGGTACTTCTTCACGGTGCCCGTGCCGACGGTCGCCAGCTGAAGCTCTCGGCCGATCTCATGTCGGCGCTTCTTGCGAATAGGGCGGAGCCGGCCTCCGGTGCGCTTGCGTCGGGATCGTCCTTGCCAGATTCCCATGGTGCGGGTCGCGGGCACGCGGGAGTTCATATATGACCTTTGTCGAGGGGAATCGCGGGTCGCGCCGTGAGCTGGACACGTCCATCCCGCGGTTCGGGTGGCCTCACCGCCGCGACTAAGACCCCGTGTGGGCTTGTGTCCTGCGAAGGAACCTCATGACCGCTCGGACCGTGCTCGGAGTGGACGAGGCCGGCCGTGGCCCGGTCCTGGGTCCCTTGATCGTCGGCGGGTTCGCCATGGACGAGGAGCGCCTGGAGAGCCTCCAGGAGCTCGGGGTCCGGGACTCCAAAGAGCTCGCTCCGAACCTTCGGGAGGAGATCTACGAGCAGCTCGGCCGGTACGGCCGTCGCGAGACCATCGCGCTATTGCCCCCGGAGATCGACGCGGCGGTGGCGCGCGGCGCCTTGAACCAGCTGGAGGCCCGCGCCTTCGGGGAGATGATCGGCAGGATGCGCCCCGACCGGGCCTACATCGACGCGTGCGACGCCAACGCGCCCCGTTTCGGATCCCTGGTCCGCCGGCTCTCCCGCTGGGAAGGGGAGGTCGTCTCCCGGCACAAGGCCGATCGGGACATCCCGCTCGTGGGCGCGGCCTCGATCGTCGCGAAGGTCGTCCGCGATCGGGCGATGGTCGCCCTCGGCAAGGAACTGGGAGCGGATGTCGGCAGCGGATATCAAACGGACCCGGTCACGATCGCGTTCCTGAAGGACCACCTCCCTCGCGCCGGTGAGCGGCCGTACTGGCTGCGCTCCTCCTGGCGCACAACGGCTAGACTTATGGCCGAACGATCGGCTCGCACGCTGGACGACTTTGCGCCATGACGATCGAAGAGGAACTCGCGCTACTGGTCGATCGGTTCAACCGTCGCGCGGAGACGAACCCCGGGGTCTCCGAGGAGCTCTCGGGCCTCGAACGCACGATCCGCCTTCGGCTGACGGACGCGGGATCGTACGCGGTGGATCTGCGCGGAGGACGTCTCGGGAATCTGCGGACTTCGGCCACCGGCCCGGCGGACATCACCATCACGACGGACGTCGCGACGTTCCACGGACTCGTCCGCAAGGACATCGGCCCGATGAAGGCGATCTTCTCTCAGAAGCTCAAGATCGAGGGGAGCCTCGACGATAAGCTCCTGTTCCGGCGCCTGCTCTAGGGCTACGGCAGGAACACGCACGCGGCGATGCAAACGCCATAGTGATCCATGGGGATCACGAGCTCTTCGGTCCGGTAGTAGATCCGTTTCAGCTCCACGCCACGGAAGTGCGCGATCTCTTCCATCCGCCACTTCAGGAACTCCTTGAGCGACTTCTGCGTGCCGTGCAGATGGCCCTCGGCGACGTACCCACCCTCTCCGTCGGTCCGGAACCCGAAGGCGATGCCGGCGCTGATGACCTCGCCCTCTCCCCCGCTGTGGCGGGCGAGAACGCAATGGGTGATCGCTCCGCGCGCGATCTCGGCGCGGTCGATCTGCCGGATGCCGATCGGCAGGACGCTCGATACGCTGACGAGGTTCTGCTCCCCGATCCCGGCTTTCAGGAGCGCGAGATCGAAGGCGTTGAGCTCGCTCGTCTTGTTGATCCCGCGACCGCTCGTCACGAAGAAGCGGGTCGGGATCGGGACGAGCGTCTCCGACTTCGGTTTGGATGGCCGGCTCGGCACGCCGACGAGGGAGGATGCCTATCCCATAAAGATTCGGGGACGGCGCGGGTCTAAACGATGATGGCGTGACGACGGCGCATCGACTCTTCCGTCTCTCCTCGCGTGCGCATCGATTCGGCCACGAGCGCGTCCGTCAGGCGCAAGCTCGCCGACTCGAACAGCGTACCGAGCGGGGCGTAGCGGGGACGCTCGGCATCCTCCGAGAACTCGAGCGCGATGAGCGCCGTGGCCGTGTGGGCGAGCTTGGACCGCGCGTGCGCCGTGATCACCACGAGCTCGGCGCCCTCGCGGCGAACGATGTTGGCGGTCTGCATGCTCGAGTAGCTCTCGCCTCCACCGGAGAGGATGAAGACCGTGTCTCCCCGCTTCACGATCGGCGTGACGCTCTCCCCGATCACGTACGCCCGCAGCCCGGTTTGGACGAGGCGCATCGCGAAGGCCCGGCCGATGATCCCGCTGCGGCCCGCGCCGTAGACGAAGATCGCCGGAGCGTGGTCCAGCAGATCGACGATCTTGACGAGGATCGCAGGATCGATCCGTTCGAGAGCCGCGCTGACGCGGGCTCCGATGTAGCGCTCGGCTGCGAGGAAGAGTTCCGGGTCAGCGGTGTCGCGCGGCATGGCGTCGACCCTCCCGGCGCTTCTGCTTCTTCGCACGGCGGGTCGGCCCTCGCTTCGGGCGGCCGTGGGATTTCGATACGGAAGGGCGAGTACGCGACGCGGGCCGAGCGTACGGCTTCGTCTTGCTCGGGATCGGTGCGGTCGCCTTGGGCTTGGACGCGAGTGCGGGAGGCGGGCTGTGCTTCTTCATCCAGCGCCGCGTGAGCGCCCGTTCGTACAGGACTTTCATGTACATCGCGTCGTGCTCGAGCAGCGGCGAGCTCGAGATCACGGTGGCGTCGTAGTCGCGCTCGGCCAAGAGCTCGGCGAGCGGGTCGAACCGAACCGTTCCGCGCTTGATCGGGGTGAGCCGAAACTCCCCGGGGCGGTAGATCTCCACCCCGGAGAAGTTCAGGTAGAGGGACCCGCCGCTCGCTCGGAGGAACTCCTGGAGCACCGGGTCGAGGTCCTCGGGTTTCTCGAACGTCTTGCCCTCTCGGGCGGCGAGATGCGGGAGATTGAGGATCGGGACCGTTCCTTTGACCCGTCGGACGAGCTCGAGCACCTCCTGCTGGGAGCCGAAAACGTCCGGGTGTCCGCTCGGCTCGATCCCGAGGCGGACCGTGCCCTTGCTGTACTGGTTGAGCCAGGTCGAGAGCTCCTGAACGATCTGCGTGATTGCCTCGATCGACTGGTCGTGGCCGACCGCGCCGTAGAACCCGAGGTGGGTCATCACCATCCGGGCGCCGAGGCCCTCGGCGAGCACCGCCGCCCACTGGATCTGGCGTTGCGAGCGTTCCCGAGCCTCGTCGCTGCCGAAGAAGTCGACGTAGTACGGGGCGTGCAGCGTGAGATCGACGTCCAGTGCCCGCGCGAGCGCTTTCGTCTGCTGGAGATCCGTGTAGTCCTTCGCGAGGCTCGTGCTGATCGTCGTGACGTTGTCGCGACGCTTGAGCGGGCTCGTCAGCATCGCCAAGGTCGGTTGGGCCCCCGCGGCGCCGTTGTTGCCCACCGTTACGACCAGCTGCTGGAGGAGTTCCCGCGGGCTCTTCGCCACCTCCTCGTCCATGGCGAGCCGCGAGAGCGGATTGACCTTGATGAACTGGATCTCCATGGCGGTGAGGCCGAGATGGTGAATGTCCGCGATCCCATCGCGCAGGGTTCGGCCCTTGCACGAAAGAGGGATCCCCGCAGGTCCAAAACGGATCACGAGTAATCGACCCTCAAAAACAGTGGGCCGAGGTCATATCGTCCCTCTATTTATCGGGGCTCCCGGCGCACGGCCGCCTCGCTTCGGGTCCGTCGAGAGTGTCTAGAGGGGGCCGGGCGGCACGGAAGTGGGTGCGCTCGGACGCCCGCGCTTCGCCGAGAAGCCGAGGCCGATCAGGTACATCTCGGAGGACTGTTCGCGCGAGGCGGGAGGCTTCGTGCGGGCCCATCGGGCGAAGTACGGGCGCAGTTCCTCCTCGAGCTCCCCGCGCATGTCGCCGTCGAACACCTTCGCGGCGAAGGAGCCGTTCTCGCGGAGTACCTCGCGGGCGAGCGCGAACGCCGCGCGAACGAGCTCCACGCTGCGGGCGTGATCGGTCGCGTACGCCCCGCTGATCCGGGGCGAGAGATCGGAGAGCACCGTGTCGAACCCGACGCGTCCGAGTCGCGCGAGAAGTCTCGGGTCACCGACCCGGCCGTGGATCGGGTGGATGCCCTCGGCGGCCTCGAAGGCGCGCTGGTCGACCGCCACGACCGTGCCCCGAGGGCCGATGAGGTCGCGCGCGACGAGCGACCAGCCGCCGGGGGCGGCCCCGAGATCGAGGACCCGGGCCCCGGGCCGGAGGATGGGAAATCGGGAGGCGAGGAACGTCAGCTTGAACGCCGCCCGCGAGCGCAATCCCTCCTTCTGCGCCGCGCGGTAGTACGGATCGCGCCGACGCTCTGCCACAAACCGTCGGACCATGGGAACACGGCCGAGGAATCGACCGTACTTGAAGCGGCCCCGAGCGGGAGCCGGGCGGCCGGTGGGGCCGTCCGAATTTGAATCGGAGTCTCTTGCACCCCAAGCAAGAAGGATGGTCCAAGCTACCCCACGGCCCCGAAACCGCGCCGGCGGGTTCGGGACCGGGGCCGCTTAGATAAGGTTGCCCCGAGAACGGCGAGCTAATGCACGAGGAGCCAGGCGACCGTGCCTGCAGCGCCGATAATCGCTGTGCTGGCGATGGCGAGCCAGAAGAACATCCGGAGCTCCTGCCTTCCCCACTGCGGGCTCACGTCCGGCGATGGGGTCGAGCTTCCCGGAGTGGTCCCGTAGGGCGTCTCCCAGCCGGCCGTAGAATCGCTCATGCTCGTTAGCACGAGGAGGCGCGGCCGTTCTTAATCCCTGCGTTCTTTCGCCCCGGCTCCCCCGGTGCCGGGGCGGTACTCGAGCGCGGGCTCACGCCGCGAACCAGGGCAGGCGGGCCGAGGGGCCCGTCGGCTTGAGGACCAAGAGGTGCAGGTTGGCGCCGGGGTCCCCCGGGGCGTAGGAGTCCTTCATCGCCATCTGGTAGATCAGGAAGAGCGCCTCCTCGTCCGTTCTCACGTCGAGCGAGCGGTGGACGTCGATGCCGAATCGCGTACGCAGGAGCGTCAGCATCTCCTCGAAGTCGATCTGCGCGGCGCCCTCGCTGTCCTGAGCGCGCTGGAACATCCCCACGACGACCCCCGTGGCGATCCGCAGGACCTCCCGGCGGTCAACGACGCGCGGGTGCCAGTGGGGGGCGATGTCCCCCTGCACGGGGACGGGGACGACGAGGATCGCGAGCTCGGAGTCGATCGGCGAGTACTTCCCTCGGGCGATCCGGTCCCAGGCCTCATCCGCGGCACGATCGGAGTGCACGACGAGGATCGCGCGATCCTCCCGCATCCGCGCACTCTTGGGGCGCGTGTTCCACCGCCCGAGCCACTCGGACGATGTGCTCGCGACAAAGACCGGCCAGGTCCGACGGGGCACGCCCGCCTCCTGGACCCAGAACGTAGGAGAAAGGCCCGCGTCGCCCTGGTCCGGTTGGATCCGAGCGTAGCCGAACTTCCGCAGTACGTCCTCGGCGGCGCGCTTGTGCTCGGCGGGCTCGACGGGGCGTTCAGGAGATGTCATCGATAGCGATAGGGTGCGGGTCGAAATAAGGACGTTGGCGGACCGGCGGCACGTTTCCTACAGGTAACTTGCTCCGGCGAGTCCCGGCCCCGCGGGGGCTCCGGCGGGCCTAGCCGAATCCCGTCGGGATCCCGAAGCGGAGGAGCGGCACGTTCACGATCAGCGCCAGGATCACGAACAGGAGGTAGGGCCCCGAATAGATGAACCCGCGACGGGCCGTGGCCCGGTCGACCCGCTTCCACAGGGGAAGTGTGAACATCACGAAGAGCAGACCGAGCACGACGAGGACGACGAGGATCGGCCAGGTGATCGCTCCCGTCCAACCGACCAAGAGCGCCGCCGGGACGAGGAGCGCGGCGGAGATCACCACGACCTTTCCCGAGTACGCGGCGTCGTTCATCCGAGGCAGCATCGGCAGCCCCGCCCGAGCGTAGTCGTCCTTGAGCAGCAAGGCGAGGCTCCAGAAGTGCGGAGGGGTCCAAAGGAAGACGAGAATCGCGAAGGCGATCGATCCCGTGGACCAGTAGCCGACCGCGGCGGCGCTCCCCGCGAGAGCGGGGGCGCTCCCCGCGAAGCCTCCGATGACGATGTTCCAGCTCGACCGGCGCTTGAGCCAGGCCGTGTAGACGACGACGTACGTGAACCCGCCCAGGAAGATCGAGAATCCCGTGAGGGGGTTGAGGAGCGCGCTCGCCGCGCCGATCCCCACCGCGAGGAAGGCCAGGCCCGCGATGAGCACCGCGGTGCTCGATGCGATCCGTTCGGCCGCCAGCGGCCGGTCGGAGGTCCGGTGCATCTGCGGGTCCACGTCCCGGTCGAGGTAGTGGTTCAGCATCGCCGCGCCGGCCGAGGCGGCGGCCCCGGTGAGGACGAGGAGGAGGAGGCGGTACCAGTCGATCGCGGTCGGGTTCGCAAGGAAGTATCCGCCGACGGCCACGAGGACGATCAGCAACGTGATCCCCGGCTTCGCGAGGCTCACCGCGTCAGAGAAGCGGGAGCTCGTGGGGAGCGCGGATGTACGGGCGGATGCGACCTCGCTCATCGAGACACTTCGGGCGCAGCGAATCCGCTCGCTCGCTTAGCCTTCCGGGCCGGGCGAGGAGCCCGGCCGAGCGGCTCCATCGTCCGCGGGGTCGGCTCCGGCGAGCGCATACGGGTCCACCTCGCGCTCCTCGCCCGCTTTCACCGCCCAGGTGACCCAACGCCGAGAGAGCGAACGCAAGTTGGACAGGAGCACGAGGATGAGCAGGACCCCGAACAGGATCGTGGCGAGCGCGAAGTGCAGGAGGACCAGGGCGAGGTTCAGGCTGGAATCGACCACCGCTCCTCCGAGCAGAGCGAGCGCGACGACCAGCGCGAGCGAGAACAGGCTGAGCTTGAGCAGGACCGGCCGGCGGCGCTCGTAGGCGAGGGCGAAGGCGCTCAGGATGACGAGCGCCACCGCGAGGAAGAACGCGCTGACGCGGTGGGCCCACTCGACCGCACTGGCTCCCGAGACCGTCGGGAGCGGGGTGAACGACCCGTTGCACGCGGGCCACGATGGGCATCCGAGGCCGGAATCGCTCGCGATGACGTTCCCGCCCAGAATGATCGTCACGTAACAGGCGACGAGGGCGGCGACGGCGGCGTACCGAAAGAGGTCGTGCCCGCGCATCGGCCCTCCCGGTTCACACCCCGCCTTCCGACTCGGCCGAGACGGGGACGGGGGTGGGCGCGGGAGTCGGGACGGCGACGGGCCCGGAGATGGTGCTCGGCAGCGGCTCGCCCCACGGGTCGCGGCTCGTGACGGGCTCGCCGTAGTAGTAGCTGTGGACCATGTTGTACAGGAAGAACAGCTGGCCGATCCCGAGGATGAACGCGCCGAGGGTCGAGATGAAGTTCAGCGCCTGGAAGTTCCCGGCCCAGAGATAGTCGTACACGCGGCGCGGCATCCCTTCGGCCCCGAGGATGAACATCGGGAACAGGAGCACGTTGACGCCGATGTACGTGAGCGCGAAGTGGATGTGACCGAGCCGCTGGTTGTACCAGCGGTGCGTGATCACCGGGAAGTAGAAGTAGATCCCCGCGAAGAGCGCCATCAGCGTCCCGCCGAGCAGGATGTAGTGGAAGTGCGCCACCACGAAGTACGTCCCATGGTAGAGATAGTCGATCGGGATCGAAGCGAGGTAGAGTCCCGATAATCCTCCGATCACGAACCCCGTGATGAAGGCGAAGCAGAACCACATCGGCACCGCCATCCAGATCCGCCCGCCCCAGAGCGTCGCGACCCAGTTGAAGGTCTTCACGGCGGATGGCACTGCGATCGCCATCGTGCTGAGCATGAAGAAGAACGCGACGTTCGTGTCGATCCCCGTCAGGAACATGTGGTGGCCCCAGACCGCGAAGGAGAGGATCGCGAAGGCGCCGAGGCTGATCGCCATCGCCGCATAGCCGAAGATGTCCTTGCGCGCTAACTTCGGGATGATGGTGGAGACGATCCCGAACGCGGGCAACACCATGATGTACACCTCGGGGTGCGCGAAGAACCAGAATAAGTTCTGATAGAGGAGCGCTCCCCCGAGGGGCGTGCCGTTCACGCTCGCGAGGATGTGGGTTCCGAAGTTCCGGTCGCTGAGCACGAACGTCAGCGCGATGGACAGCGACGGGAGGGCGAATAGCAGGAGTACGGAATTGATCAGCGTCGCCCAGACGAACAAGGGCATGTTCCAGTACTCGACCCCGGGCGCCCGGTGCTTGATGATCGTGACGAGGAAGTTGACCGCGCCGAGGATCGAGGAGATCGTGAGGATGTGCAATCCCAGGACCCAGTAGTCGAGCCCGTACGGGTTCGGGCCGTACGGCTGGAGCGACAGGGGGACGTAGCCGGTCCAGCCGGCGTACGCGTTCGAAAGGATCAGAATGACCCCCGCGGGGGGGATCAGCCAAAAGGCGATGGCGTTGATCTTGGGCATCGCCATCTCCTTGGCGCCGATCATCGACGGCACGAGGAGGTTCCCGAACCCGGCGAGGGTCGGGATGATGAACATGAAGATCATCAGCACGCCGTGCATCGTGAACAGCGTGCTGTACACGTCCGGCGTGATGCCGAGGGTCGTCTGGGGATCGAGCCCGAGCCCTTGGACGAAGCCGAGATCGGTACGGATGAGGACCGCGTAGATCCCTCCGATGAAGAAGAACGTGATCCCGGTGGCGATGTACATCAGACCGATCCGCTTGTGATCGGTCGTGAACATCCAGAGCTTCGCCTTCCGTACGAACCAGCTCCCCTGGTAGCCCAGGAAGATGACCGCGAACGCGGTGAATGCCGAGATCAGGCCGATCACGATGTAGGTCGTGGTGGCGTCCATTACGACCTCCGCGCGCTCATGTGAGAATCAAGCTCCCGAGCAGGTAGCTCGAGGCGGCGGCCGCGGCGAGGACGAGCACGATGCGCAGGAAGCGCGCCGTGGAATCCGCGGTGATGGGTGCCGGCCGAGGCGGGGTCACCCGGCGGCCGAGCGGCCAGACGCGGTAGGTGCGATCGACGATGTGGAAGAGCAGCGCGGCCATCAGGAGCATGAGGGCGAGCGCGAGCCCGAACGACTCCGTCCCGCCGGGAGTGACGAGCGGGTTCACGGCCGGCGCGCAGTTCGTCCCTCCCTGGAGCGCGCAGAGGAGCGGGGAGATCGGATCCGCAACGTAGAAGACGTACCCGACGAGCGCGCCGATGCCGATCAGCATCAGGAACGTGACCGCGTCGTAGAGGTCCGTTGTACGGCGCCGGACCGCCCGAAGGCTCGCTTCTTCGCTATTCAAAGAACTCGACCCTCCGGTGGGTAGCGCCCCGATACCGGTCCACGCGGTACAGGATCCCGGCCATGAACAGGAAGGAGAGGAACGCGACGACCGCTCCCCCGACGAGCGCCGCGATCGCGACTACGGAGGGGCCGATCCCGAGCGTGAGCAGGAGCCCGTAGACGAAGAACGCCGCGCCCAGGGTTCCGATCGTTAGGAACGCGCCCAGGATCGCCCAGAGCACGCCTGTCTTCCACTGCGGGGCCTCCGAGGGATCAGTCAAGGGGGTTCACCTCCGACGTCGACATCGGGGTCCCAGCGGGCGTGCCGGCTCCCACACGCTTCGGGTAGATGCCGGGCAGCCCGCTCTGGCGCGCCGCGAGGCGCCGCCGGTAGCCCGCCTGGTAGCGATAGTGGAGGAACACGACCAGGACCGCGTTCACCACGACCATCGGCGCGAGCGTCATGACGATGGTCGGCAGATCGATCTGGGCGCCGGGGGTGACCCCGCCCCAGACGCTCATGATGATGAAGAACTGAAGCAGGGTCGTCCCGATGAAGATGAACAGCGGGCGGTCCCTCGGGTGGGTGCGCTTCGAGCGGTCGAGGTACGGCAAGAACAGGAAGAACAGCGCGAGCACCGTGCCGATTCCCACGGCGAGCACGGGAGTGACGCCCGTGAAATCCACCAGCTTGAACAGCCACAGGAAGTACCAATCGGGTTCCGTCACCACCCCGACGGCGGCGGTGTTGCCCACGTACGTCGGGAGCGTCCAGGGCCAGAGCGCCGCTATTCCGAACAAGACGCCGAGATAGAGCAGGGCCCACTTGGTCATGTAGAAGAAGATGTGGGGCATGAACGGGACGTGCTCCTTGTCCTCCTTCTCGGTGAACCGACGGCGCTGGGTCGGATCCGAGGTGGACGGCGGAGCGATCCCGTGCGACTCGAACAGCGCGATGTGGGCGTAGAGCAGTGCGCCGAGCGCGAGCGGCAGGAGCAGCACGTGGGCCGCGAACATGCGGCCTAACAGTCCCTGGGGCGTCCCGTCCCCCATGATGAACGGCGCCGTGACCGGACCGAGCACGGGGAGTCGGATGGCGAGCACGATCCCGACGTTGGTGGCGTTGTAGCTGATCTGCGTGTAGGGGAGAAGGTAGCCCGTGAACCCCATGCCGAGGGTCACGAGCATCAGGAGCGTCCCGACCATCCAGGAGAACTCGCGGGGCGCCTTGTAGACCCCGAGATAGTAGCCCCGGAAGAAGTGGACGAACATCAGGAAAATCATGGCGTAGGCGCCGTAGAGATGGGTCGACAGGAGCAGCGACCCCATCGGGATGGAGTGGATGATGTAGTACGTCGAGCACCAGGCCGCCGGCGAGAACGGAGTGCCGATCGCTTGTCCGCATGCCGTCAGGGTCGAGCCGACGCTCGGCTGGTAGTACAGGAGCAGAAGGATGCCCGATACTACCTGGTACAGGAACGCGGTCGCCACGAACGCGCCCGTCCAGTACGACGGTTTGAACGTGAACGCGGGCTGAGGCCGGAGGGCCCACTTGCGCATCCCGGTACGGTTCTCGACGTATCCCCAGATCCGGTTCAACGTGCGGTTGTACCAGGTGCTGAACGACACTTCGTCCCCCCTACTGCGGGAAATTGCACAGGATGACGGGAGGCTGCGAGCTGACCTGACTGGTAGAGGCGACGCCGTAGCCCCCTTGCAGGGTATTGATGTGCCCGTTGACAGCCGGGCTCGAGGGGGTTATCCCGATCGCGAAGATGTTGCCGTTGGCGTCCGGCTCGAGGACGACCTGGGGGAGCGGCAGCACCGCGGGTCCCGTCAGGTTCGATGCGCCGTTCGTCGGATCGTAGGTGGAGCCGTGGCAGCTGCAGTGGATGTAGACCGACTTTCCCCCGGGGGTGTTCGGGCAGGTTCCCGGCGGATAGTAGGCGATGGCGGGCGCGGGGCAGCCCAAGTGCTGGCAGATCGCGCTGAACGCGACGATCGTCTGGGGACCTCCTGCGGGTCCAATCCCGTTGAGCGCGTGATCGACCGCGGGATACAGGTTCAGGAAGAAGTTGGGCTCGTTCAGAAGCGGGTAGGCGAACGTGAAGCACTGCGTGGAATTGGAACTGTAGTTCTTCATCACCGAGTCGACCGTGAGCGGTTGGCCCGAAACGTCGAGCAGCTGGACGCGTGGGTAGCTCGAGATCCCGATCGTGGGAGGCTGGGCGTACTGGAGCGCCCCGGCGATACCGCCTCCGATCCCGACGCCGACGATCCCCGCGACCGCGAGGAGCTTGAGCATGTTGCGTTTGGTCTCGTCGACCTCCTCGCCCTCGCTCGCGACGCGGTGGACCTGGCCCACGGGGAACGACAGGGCCTCCTCGCGCGCCACGGCGAACGGGCAGCTCGACGGGCAATCGAGATCGGGGCTCACAGCGTCCTCCCGCGGGTGTCGGGCAAGGTGTCGTCGACCTGGCTCGGGTCGGGAACGGTCGCGTCTCCCGGCAGTTCGGCCCGGTCGCTGCCGTAGTAGACCGCCCAGAAGATCCCGACCCCCATCAGAATCACCAGGACCTCGACCAGGTCCACCGATTGCGCTGGAGTGAGGCTCATGGCGTGCGCTCCGGCTCTACGATCACCGAGGGGATCGCCATCGACCAGGTCGGCACGGGATAGGATCCGGCCCACGGGACGCTCGGCTCGAGCGCCGGCCGGTAGGGAGCGCTCGGGGCGGTGCTCACGGCGATCGGGATGCCTCCCATGGGGGAGGAGAGCGGCTCGAGCCCCATCAGAGCGCTGCGGATCGAGAGCGGCTGCCCCGGGGTAGGGAGCGGAATGTCCGCGGCCTTGGTGAACTCGCCGAGCATCTGTTGCTTCATGCGGATCGCCCGCCCGTACCACCGGCCGATCGTCCGCATCGTTCCGGCGCCCTTGGTGCCGAAGAGGAGGAGCGAGGCGACGCCGGCGATGATGACCCAGTCCATGTCGGAGGCCAGCGCCATCGCAGCTAGCTCACCCCGCTCCCACCACGGGGACGACGGCCTGCCGTCGGTCGCGCTTGCGCTCGTACCGAGCGGCGAAGTACGCGCCTCCGAAGTAGAGCGCCATCATCGGGAGGGCGATGAGGAGCATGGTGATCCCGGAGTTGTCCGGCGTGATGATCATCCCAAAGATCAGTGCCCCGAGTACGGCTCCGCGCCAGTGCTTGGTCCAGGCGGCGGCCTTCACGACCCCGAGGCGCGTGAGGGTGTAGACAAAGATCGGGAGCTCGAAGACCACTCCGAACGCGAGGGAGTACAGCAGCGCGAAGGTGACGAAGTCCTGGACGCCGACGATGGGAGCGAGGCCCATCGCCGCGACGTACTTGAACAGCAGAAGGAAGGTGAACGGCGTCAGGAGGAAGACGCCGATCGCCGTCCCCACGATGAACAGCGCCGTCGCGGGGATCCCGATCAAGCGGAGCAGGTCGCGTTCGTTCTTCCTTAGCGCCGGGACGAGGAACGCTCCGACCTCGTGGATGATCCACGGCATTCCGAGGATCAGCGTGACGAGGAGCGCGATCTCCATCTGGATGAAGACGGAGTCGCCGACGCCGACGTTCAACAGCTGGACCCCCGAGGGAAGCATGTGGGTCGACATCCATCGGAAGACCTGCGCGCTGGCGTTGTAGAACAGGTTGAACTGCGGGTACACCATCGGAACGGTGTGCCCCATCCACGTGACCGTCGTCCACTGCAGATTGAAGGTGATCATGAACGCGAAGATCGGGACCAGCACGAAGGCGATGCGGATCACTCGGCGTCGAACCTCCCCCAGGATGCCGAGGAGGCGCTGCAATTCCCGCATCAGTCAATGGGAGCCTCCTCCGCGCGAGAGGGGGGGCCTCCTCTCCCTAGCGGGTCGCTCCCCGGGCGTAGCGCCGTTCGCATGCCGCGATCGATGCCGATCCGTCTAATGGGACGGTCCCGTAGTAGTCGGTGGGCTCGGGGCGGTCCCCGCCGCGAGCGCCGCTTGCTCGGCCTTCAATTCGCGGTCCACTTCGAGTCGCCCACGCTTGAACTCCCCCATCGATCGCCCGAGGCTTCGAGCGAGCTGTGGGATCTTCGTGGACCCATAGAACAGAATCCCCGCGACCACGGCAATGATCAACCAATCGTCGATAGAGTCGAACACCTAAGTTGCCCCCACGTGCTCGACCAAGGGTGGGAGGATATGGCGTTCGTACGGGAGGGTGCGATTGGTACCGACCGTCCGTACGACGGAGAGATAAAGGCCCCTACGCGGCCTCGACCATGACGGTCTCGTGGCCGCTCGATACGGCCCGATCGATCGCCATCTCCGCGAGCAGCGACAGGCAACCCGCGCCCCGCCCGAGCGCCACAATCGCCTGGTAGATCCCGTTCTTCCGGGCGAGCCCCTTCGAGCGCTCGGCCGCTTCGACGCTCGCGTGCCAGAGATTGATCGAGTCCTGGTAGACCTCGCAGGCGCGGTCGAGCGACGGGCGCATGAGGGCGTCCACGACCTCTTTGAGCTGGTCCTTCAGGCGCGGGAGCAGCGCGATGAGGGCGCCCTCGGTTCCAGCGAGCTTGGAGTGGTTCTGGTTGAGCACGGTGAGCGTCTCGTTGAACAGGTCGGAGAGCTCACCGAGCGTGTGCACCACTACCCGCCACTCGAGGAGCTGGCGGGGATCGGGCGAGCCGATGCGTCGCGCGAGCGACCAGTCACGGCTGGCGAGGAAGAGCTGGCGGACGAGCAGCGCGAGGACCTTGCTGCCCTCCTCGGAGAGGGTCGTCAGCCGGCGGGTCCGCACGTGCCGCGCGAGGATCTCCTGGGTCTCGTCAATGGACGCGACGAGGATCATCTTCATGCGCTGGACGAGCTGGGGTAGCTCGTACTTCGACGGGTCGATGAAGTTCTGCAGGACGATCCGGGTCGGTTCCTGAGCGACGATGCTGACCCCGAGGAGACCGCGCGCGGTCTGCACCGTCTCCTCCACGCGCTCCGGCGTGAGCGGGATATCGGTCCGGATCTCGATCGCGTCGTGGCCGACGCGGTAGGCGCCCACGATCAGCCGCTCGAGGACCCCCGGGGTGTCGAAGGAGTGGGCCTGCACGAGGTACGGCGTTCCCGACGGCACCGCTCCGGGAACCGGGGCGGGCTTGAGGAAGAGCGTCCCATCGTCGTTCTGATCGAACACGATCAGATCCCCGGGATGGAGGTTCATCGCCTCCGCCCACGGTTTAGGTAGGGTGACCGCGATCGAAGAGTGTCCGGCCTTGAGTACGCGCCGCTCTCTGCTCGGTGTGGCCCATGCCATTTTGGATTCCCAACCTACTACGCGGTCCGTAGGTATGGATATCTCCTCGCATTTGAACCTTGCGGCGCGGGGACGGGAGCGCGAGCGCGATGCCTATACCGGGGGTTTGGGCCCCTCGGGCGGAAGCGGCGGAGCCGCGGGGGGACGCTCCGGATAGCCGAGGCGCTCCGGAGGCATCTCATGCTTGGCTCCCTTGCGCCCCCCGACCACGAATCCCAGAACGATGGTGATGATGACCAGCGTGACGATGGTTCCCGTGATCACGTAGACCGGCCAGCCGGCACCGACGTTGGGGCTGGACACCGTGAGGTTGGAAGGCAGCGCCATTCCGAAGGCGATGAACCCGTACATCGCCTGCTGGAAGTGCCCGGGTTCCATGCAGACGAACTCGTACCATCCCTTCGCCGGAGCCTGGAACGTCGCGGGGTACGTTCCCGTCCCGCTCGCGTTGATCCATACGATGGCGCCCCATTGCGTCGCGTAGGCGTTGAGCTGCGAGGGACTGTAGCTGGTCGGGATCACCTTGCCTTGAACGGCGATGAGCGTGTACGTGTGCGCGATCACGTCCGCGTTGACAAAGGAGATCGAGACCGTGGTGTTGGGCTGCAGCTGGGTGGTGCTCTCCTGGAACGCGTAGCCGGGGACCGCGGTGACCGTATAGGTCTGCGCGCTCGCCGGGGGATTCGCCGGTCCCGGGACCTCGGCCTTGGCGCCCGGGGCGCTCCATACGACCCCCCCTCCGATAGCGAGTCCGAGCAGGATCGCCACGAGGGCGACGGCGGGGACTACGGTTCGCAAGCGAAATTTCGATGTGCGCATCCAACCCCCGCGATTCTCCGGGTGGCAGGCTCACGGATGGCCCGGTTAAAACCCCCTGCGTACGTACCTCCCGCGTCGGCGCGCGATGCTACGGACCCTGCGGTTCGTACGTGAGGATTATGTAGGTGCGCTCCCGGTTGCGCATCGTGGTCGGCTCTTGGTTCGCCGGTGGGCTCGCGCATTTCGTGGGGTCCATAGCCGTGAACCCGTGGTTCGGGGAGACGAACCTCCAGATGACCAACGACCTCCTCTGGGTGATGACCGGATTGGCCGTCGGTGGTGCCGTCGTCACGTTCGCGTTCCTCGTCTATGCGATCGTCCGCTTCCGCGACCCGAAGATGAAGAGATACCGTCATGGTTAAGATCAACAAGCTCGAGATCGCTTGGACACTCGGGGTCGTGGTCATCCTCGCGGGCGTCGCATTCTACTCGACCTTCCTACTGTACAATCTCGACGCGCTCGCTCCGAACCCCGGAGAGTACGTCAACGTCATCGGCCACCAATGGTACTGGGAGTTCTGCTACAGCAACGACACGTGCTTCAACTCGACCTACGACGCGAGCACGAACACCGTATCCGGCGGCGCTTTATGGGCCACGCCCGGATCCGTCGTGCAGATCAACGTCACCGGCGCCGATGTGATCCATTCGTTCAACATCCCCGGCATCGGCGTTCGCATCGACGCGATCCCCGGTCGGACGAACACGATCCAGTTCTCCGTTCCCAACGTCCCCGCGGGAAGCGAGTATCTCATTCAGTGCACCGAATTCTGCGGCACGTTCCACGGGACGATGCGTTCGTTCCTCGTGGTCACGTAGCGCGACGTCTGGCGCCCTCCCCATCGAGGCCCGTCCGGCATCGCCGAGACTCATCCGGGGCCGGATGAGACGGCGATCGAGGAGGGGGCCTCTCGATCCGGGGGCCCATTCCCGAAGTGTTAGTGGGGTCCTTCGGGAGCCTTCGGCGGGGGTGGCACCCGCCCGGTCAGCGACGCCACGATCACGACCGCGATCCCCACGCCCAGGAGCGCGGCGACTCCGACCAGTATCCAGCCTTGGACGATGGCGGTGCTCAGGGGCGGAGGCAGGGGAGGGATGGGAACCCCGACGTACAGGAAGCCGTACATGCCGTTCGCAAAGTGCCCCGTGATGGTGCAGATGTACTGGTAGACCCCCGGGCCGTAGACGGTGAAGTTCGCCCACGCGGCGTTTCCCGCCCCGGAGGGGATCGGAGCGTTCGTGAGCGGGGAATGCTGCTGGAAGAACTGGGTGAAGTTGCTGGGGAGCAAGGTCACGTTGGAGAGGGGGCTCATGGTGAAGGTGTGCCCATCGTTCCCGAGGTTCGTCACGAGGACATCGACCGTGATGGGATAGGAGGAGGGCGTAAGGTCCAGGATGTTGGGAACGAAGGAGAGCGAATCGGTCGTGTTCTCGGAGAGTTGTAAGCCCGGTCCTCCCTGCACCAGGATCCTTCCGGACATCCCGGCCTGGAACTGGTACGGGATGAGCGAGTAGACCTCGTAAGCTCCGGGAGAGGTCGACGCGTTGAGCGTGAGGTTGGCCCAGGCGTGCTGGCCCGCCGAGACGTTCACGTTGGCCAGGGCGCCCTCGGTCGCGTAGAAATGGTCGAGCTGGGATGGGGTCCAGTTCTGGGGGAGTACGTAGTTGGGGATGGGAGAGACCGTGAAGGTATGGGCCAGCGAACCGTTGTTGAACAGATCGACGCTCAGGTTCGAGCTCACGTTCGCCGTGAACGATGCCGGCGAGTACGCCGGTGCGTCGGACATCACGACCTGCACCACTTCCGTTCGGTTGACCGCCGGGATTGCGTGACCCTCCCCGATCAGCGGACCGGCTCGAAGTCCGCTCTCCGCGAACGCCGACCCGGGAAGGCCAATGCCCGCGAGGAGAATGCCGGCGATGAACCAGGGCAGAGCGCGACGGAGGGGACTCGGGCGACTCCTCGTCGTCTCGAACTTCACAGGATCCTCGGCGGCGTTTGGACCTGGGATCGGTTGATATGGATATTGTACGAACGCTCGGGAGAGCGCCTTCGGGCTCTAGACCGGGGGTCCGTCCGAGCGCGAGGAAGAGGATTCTTCGGCGTCGGCGAGATCGAACCGACGGAGGAGTTGCGTCGTGACCTCGATGAGCGGGTGGTGCGCGGATCGATCGATCTCGATATCCGACAGCGACCTCAAGTGGTGCTCGCGCGCCGTCCGCTCGAGCCCCGTTTCGAGCGTGGCGAACCGTGCCGGATCCTCGGGGACCAGGATGTAGGCCTGGATCTGGGCGAGCCCCATCTCCCGCGCCGCGAGCGCACGGTGGTGGCCGTCCACGAGGATCCACGCCTCGCCCTTGCGTACGACTAGCAGGGGCTCGGCGAACCCGCGCTCGAGCTCGTAGCGGCGGCCCTCGAGCTCGTCCTCGTAGACCTTCGCCTGCGTGGGGATCAGGTGGTTGAGCGGCACCAACCCCCGCTGGTAGGAAAATGCGATCCCGTAGCGCTCGGCGAGCAGCCGTTTCAGGGTGTCGGCCTTCGCCGGAGAGCTCCGCTCGAAGTGCGAGCGGACGATGTCGAGGTTGGCGAGGACGCCGACGAGAATACCGGCCTCGTCGATGATCGGAAGATCGCGTAGGCCGAACCTGAACATGATGCGGGCGGCATCGTCGAGCGCGGTATCGGGCCGTGCCGTGTACGTCCCCGGCCGAAGGATCTTTGCGAGGGGCGTCCGACGCTCCCCCGCGTTGCGGAGGAGCTCTTTCGCGCTGACGAAGCCCACGAGCTTTCCGTCGACGTCCGTCACGGGGAGGCCGTGGTGACGGGTCTTGAGCAGCTTTTCGATCGCCTCCGCGATCGTGCTCGTGTCGGAGAGCTGCTCCACGCGCAGGACCATGTAGTCCCGGACGAGGACCGGGCTCATGCGGAAGCGCTCGGCGCCTCGTCCCGAAGATAGGCGGTGAGGAGGTGGCAGACGAGGAGGTGCACGTCCTCGATGTGCTGCATCGAGTTCGAAGGGACGACGAGCGGGATGTCGACCGCGCCCCGCAGCTTCCCGCCGCCCATGCCCGTCAGTCCCACGGTGCGCAGACCCATCGTGCGGGCCGTCTCGACCGCCTTGAGCACGTTCGGGGAGTTCCCGCTTCCCGAGATCCCCACCGCAACGTCCCCGGCCTGCGCAAGGGTGCGCAGCTGCTCGCTGAACACGACCGCGTACTCCGAATCGTTCGCCCAGGCGGTGACGGTCTCGACGTTGTCGACGAGTGCCACGCAGCGGAACCGCTTGCCGTCCCCCCGGATCGTGGCCTTGCCGATGTCGACCACGAAATGCGATGCGGTCGACGCGCTTCCGCCGTTCCCGAAGAAGAAGATCGTACATCCGTCCTGACGAGCCTTCAACAGGACCGGGACGATCCGTTCCATCGCCTCAAGCAGGTAGCCATCCTGCAGGGCCGCCTTCGTATCCGCGACGTACCGGGTGACGTATGCGGGGAGGCCGGGGGCTTCGCTCATCGGCTCACGAACAGTATCCGCGACCCCTCCGGAGCGATGCGCACCGGTAGCCGCATCATGGGGGAGAGGGCCTCCGATATTTGACGGGTCCGCTCCGGCGGGTGCACGAGCAGTAGGAAACCGCCGCCG
Source organism: Thermoplasmata archaeon (assembly GCA_035532555.1). Taxonomy (NCBI): domain Archaea; kingdom Methanobacteriati; phylum Thermoplasmatota; class Thermoplasmata; species Thermoplasmata archaeon. The sequence continues at coordinate 53,527 of DATKQS010000004.1, forward strand.
CCGGCACCGGCGATCTTGCCTCCGTAGGCGCCGGCGACCTTCGCCGCCGCGTACCGCTGGTCGATCTCCGCGTCGGAGACCGCCTCGGAGAGACCTCGCTTGAGCTGCCAACCTTCGTCCACGAGCGCTCCCAGCCGGGCCCAATCGCGGCGCATCAACGTATCCCGCGTCTCACCGGCGAGCTCGCGCATCCGCTCGAGCGATTCGCGGTTCTCGTGCGCGTGGTCGCTCAGGTCCGTCAGAATCCCCTGCGCCTTTCGGGTGCGCCCCGTGTAGAAGAGGGAAAGGTGGTCGCTGAGCGACTCCCGATCCTGCGTGGTGAGCGGGATCGGAGCGCACCGCACGGTGTCGTCCGCCCGGAACTCGATGTAGTCCACCCCACCGAACGCCGCGACGTACTGATCCTGCTTGCCGAGGGTACCATGGAGGACGTCGATCTCGATCTCGCAAGCCTGGGCCGCGAGGACGGCCGGATCCTTCAGGATCCCTTGGTAGGCATAGAGCGCATGGAGGAGACCCACCGCAAGGCTCGAGGAGGACCCGAGCCCCGTGCCTTCGCCGGGGATGTCGGCGATCGTGTGGATCTCGAGCGCCTCCGTCACGCCGGTGAGCCGCATCGCCTCTCGGATGATGCCGTGCTGAAGCTGATCGAAGTGCGAGACGTTCTCGGTCTGGGAGTACGTCGCCCGGATCGATCGGTCGAAGTTTGGATTGACGAGGACGTGGACGTACCGGCCGATCGCGGCGCTGGTGACGGCACCCCCGCCGTGATGGCGATAGTACGATGGGAGATCCGTGCCTCCGCCGGCGAAGCTGATCCGCAGCGGGGTCCGCGTGATGATCACGAAGGCGGGAGCGAGGAATCTCCTCTTAGGGGTTGCGGCGCGGGGCTCCTGGGAGGGGACCCCGACCAACGGGCGCGCCGACCGTAAAATGCCCGCGCGCTCGCGGCCAGGTTCCCGATCGGTTCGAGCCCCGGGAAGATGTCCGCGAATGCCGGAGCGCGGTGGTCCAGGACGATCGCGATCCCGCGGTCGTGCTCGGACCGTATCATCCGACCGATCGCCTGCTGCATCGCGCGTCGGGCCGGAATCTCCATGGTGTACTCCCAACCCCGTCCCGTGCGCGCGTCCAGGAACCGGCGGAGCGCCTCGCGGCGAGCGGTCGGTCGGGGGTAGGGGATCCCCACGATCACCACGGCCTCGAGCTCCTGTCCGGGGAAATCGAGCCCCTCAGCAATCCGGCCTCCGGATACTCCCAGGATGACGCCTCGGCTCGCCCCCTGCTTGTGCGCGTCGATCGACCGCCACAGATCTGCGGTAGAGACCCGTGGGGACTCGATCACGCTCGTAGACGGGATCGTCAGCTCGAGCCCCGCGTGGTACACCTTCTCCATGAGATCGAAGCTCGGGAAGAACACGGCCGTGTTCACCGGCAGGCTCTGCAGAACGGAGGATACCCGATCGGAGATCCGCGGGATCGCCCTCGGATCGGCCCGGATCTCTTCGAAGCGCGTGCTGACCGTCGGATCGTACAGATACTTGATGTGGGAGGGCGGAAAGTGCGATGGTACGCTCAGCCATCGGGTCCGTTCGCCGAGGCCGAGCGCGTCCCGATACTCATCGGTGGGCGCCAGCGTCCCCGAGAGGTGCACGGAGGTGTGGCATTCGAGGATCGGTTGAGCGGGGAGGCTCGCGTCGAGCGCGTAGGCCTCGAGCGCCGCCCGGGGCGACTTCGTGGCGACCTTGACGTAGCCCGGCTCATCGAGCTGGGGCCAGGAGAGCAGGGTGAGCGCCACCGTATGAACCCAGGACCGCGGAAGCTTGCGCTCGCGGCGGCGTTCCTCGCGCAGGTTCTCCCCCCAGGTGGCGAGGGATCCGAGCCAGGTGTCGAGGCGATGGCTCGTGCCGCCGAGCGCCGTCAGGAGGCCATCTTCGAGGACGTTCGGGGGAAGGATGGCGTCGTCCTCGTGCACGAGCGACTGCAGGAGCTCCTCCTCGGCCGCGCTGACGATGTCGAGCAGCCGGCTCGCGCTCGGCCCGTCCGGGAGCTGAAAATCCCCGCGCTCGGCGAGCTCGGCCCGGGCGTACCGGACGGAGGTGAGCGGGAGGGAGACGGTCGTCGTCTCCCGCAGGTACTCCGGGAGATTGTGCGCCTCGTCGACCACGAGATCGACCCGCTCGGGCCCGACTCCCATCCAAGCGTACAGCGAACGTCGGACGTGCGGGTGGAAGAAGAACGCGTACGGGGCCGTGACGATTCGCGAGGAAGGCATGAGCTTCTTCGACAGTTCGTACGGGCACAGGTTCTCGGTCCGGCAGTACTCCTCGAACTCACGCGGGGTCGGTTGCTTAGAGGCGAGCCGATCGGTCTCCACTTCCATGTCCGCCTGTAGGACCCGGGCGTAGTACACGCACCCATCCAGGTCAACGAGGTCGACAGGGCCCCCCTCGGGGAGCTCGGGCGGGGGAAGGACCTGGTTGCCTTCGCGGAACCCACGCTCGGTCGCTCGCTTGCGGTCCCCGCAGAGCTTCCCGTGCTCCTCGGCGGTCGCGCCCTTCATCTCGGCGACGTTCTCGAGCAGGAGGCAGCGACGCCCGCGCCCTTGCAGCCCGATGGAGAGCAGGGGCCGCTCCAGCCGATGGGAGATGGCTCGGGCCTCCTGGAGGACCTGCACTTCTTGGGCGTGGGTGCGTACGAGGTAGAGGATCTTGTGATCGGCCTTCTCCGCATGTTCGAGGAGCGGCGCGAGGGTCGCGACGGTCTTGCCCGAGCCGGTCGGCGCGTGGACGAGGAGCGGGCCTCCGCTCTCGGAGATCCGAGCGATCTCGCGGAGGATCTCCTCCTGGCCGGCGCGGAGGCGATAGGGGAACAAGGCGCTCGGCATCCCATCGCTGGACATCGCCGGAATCGAGGGTACCCCCTCCGTTCGAGCCGGGCAGCAGGCTTTGAACCTAGCCCTTCAGTGGAACGAAGCGCGGAGCCGGATCAGCCGAAGCGGTAGCGCATCCCGTACGGTCCCCGGGGCATCGTCCAGGTCACCGACCCCTGATCGCAGGCGATGTCGCACGCTCCGCACTCGATGCAATCCTCGTACCGGAAGACGAGCTTCCCTTCGATGCGCTCGTAGCACTGTGCGGGGCAGGCAACGGTGCAGAAGGAGTGCGGGCACGGTGCGCAGATCTCCGGCTTGACGGTGATGTGGGCGTGGTCCTTGGAATCGGTCGCGTAGCGAAGCGTGGCGAGCCGCCGCTTGATCTCGATCGGGGCCGGTCCCCGGGTCGGACCGCCCGGGGTCGCTTCGGTTTCGCTCACGGATCCGTTCGCCTCGGAGTGAGATCCCTACTTCGGCATCTGGGCGAGGATCGCGAGATCCTCCCGGACCGCTCGGACGCTCGTTTGGAACGCCGAGCGCTCGGCCGGAGTGAGGTCGACCTCGACGACCCGCTCGACGCCCTTGCGGCCCAGCACCACCGGGACGCCCACGTACACTCCCTTCTCCCCGAACTCGCCGTTCAAGTGCGCGGTCACGGGCAACAGGCGGTGCTCGTCGCGCGCGATTGCACGCACGAGCTCGGCCTGGGAGGCGGTCGGGGCGTAGTACGCGCTTCCCGTCTTCAGGAGGTTGACGATCTCGCCGCCGCCCTTCCTCGTCCGGTCGACAATCGCTTCCAGACGATCGGCCGGGAGGAGCTTCGTGAGCGGAACCCCGCTGACGTTCGTCAGGGAGAGCACCGGCACCATCGTGTCCCCGTGCGTTCCGAGGACGAACCCCGTCACGTCCCGAGGGGATACGTGGAGCGCATCGGCGACGAAGGTTCGGAAACGGGCCGTGTCGAGCGTTCCGGATTCCCCGAACACCCGCTCCGGGGCGAACCCGCTGATCTCGCGGAAGTAGAACGTCATGACGTCCACGGGGTTCGTCACGACCACGACGATCGCCCCGGGGGCCTTCGCGCGCACGGCCTCGGCGTGGCCCCGCAGGATCCCGGCGTTCTTCGTCAGAAGATCCGAGCGGCTCATCCCGGGCTTGCGGGCGAGTCCTGCGGTCTCGATCACGATGTCGGCTCCGGCGATCGCGTCGAGCGAGGTGCTCCCCCGGACGCGCGTCGAGAACTCGAGGATCGGAGCTGACTCCTGGATGTCGAGCGCCTTCCCCTCGGGGAGTCCTTCGACGATATCGAAGAGCATCACTTCCTCCGCGAGGTCCGCCTCCGCCAGTCGCTGCGCGAGCGAGCCTCCGATGTTCCCCGCGCCGAGCACCACGATCTTCGAGATTCCCGTCACGTTCCCTTCCCCGATCCCGCGGTATCCTCGTCGAGCTTAAACCTCCCCCCTTTCCGCGGGGATTCGGCTCCGCCGAAAGGTTGATTCATGTCGGGGTTGCTGACCCCATCGTGCCGGACATCGACTCCTTCTTGCTCAGCGTTCAGGAGCGGGACAAGTGGCGCGCTCGCATGGACCGCCTCGAGGAGGGCCTGCGCGAAGCGCGGGACCAGCGCCGTCGCTTGGAGCGCCGCCTCTCCCGCGTCAAGCGGGACCTCGCGCGAACGCGCGATTACATCGAGCGTCGGACCGAGCACCGGACCGTATCGGAACATGCCAACCCGAGTTTCCCCTTCGGAAGGTAGGACCGCCGCGCTCTCCGCCGAACGGGCGGAGCTCGAGGCCGCCATCCGGCGATTGCGCCGGGAGGAGGAGTACCTCACGCTCCAGATCCGACAGGCGCGCGAGCAGGTCCGCTACTACGAGGGCCTGCTGCACCTCCTCAAGAACGACTGGGGACGCGCCCCCGGAGTTCGCGACATGATCCGGAAGCTCGGGTAGCGCCAGCCGTGCGGATCGTCATCCTGGGCGCCGGGGCCATCGGGAGCCTCATCGGCGCGATGCTCCACCGTGCCGGGGAGGACGTCGTCCTCGTGGGCTCTCCCGCGCACGTCGAGGCGATCCGCGCCGGCGGGTTGCGGGTCGAGGGCCGGCTCGAAGGGACGTTCGCCATCGCGGCGGAGACCCGACTCGCGCCCGGTACCTCCGCGGATCTCGTCTGGTTCACCGTCAAGACCTTCGACCTTGCCCGGGCCACCGAGCAGGCCGCTCGCGAGCTCCCGGGGTCGATCCCCTGGGTGCTCCCCCAGAACGGCCTCGGGGTCGAGGAGGTGGCCCGGACCGCCATGCGATCCGCCGGGAGGGTCCCCGACCCCGATCGCTGGCTCGTCCGGGCCGTGAACACGATCCCCGCCACCCTCGTCGCACCCGGGATCGTCCGTCAACCGGGCGACGGGGAAATTCGGCTCGCCCACCCCAGCCACGCCGGCGCGAGCGAGCCGTCGGTGCGTCTCGTGGCCGCGAGTCTCGTTCGGGCCGGCGTGCCGGTCCGGTTCGTCCCGGACATCGATCGAGCCGCCTGGCGGAAGGCGGTCGTCAACGCCGCCATCAATCCGGTCACCGCCGAATACGGCATCCTGAACGGTCAGCTCCTCCAGGATCCCTGGCGATCCGAAGCGACGACCCTCCTACTCGAAGCACTGAGCGCGGCGCGTCTCGCGGGCTACGACTTCTCGTTGGAGGAGCTCGAACGCGATCTGTGGGAGACGGTCCGCGCGACCGCCGGGAATCGCTCGAGCATGCTGCAGGACATCGATCGGGGCCGGCCCACCGAGATCGACTCGATCTCCGGCTACCTTCTCGACACCGCTCGTCTGCACTCGGTGAACCTCCCCGCTACCGAGCGGATCGTGGAGCGCATCCGCCGGCGCGCCGCCTCGGCTCCCCATCCGCGACAACAACGCTCTTAGCGCGGAGCTCCTCCGGGCGATCATGGCCGCGAAGCGCGGGATCCAAGCGGCGAGCCTGCGCGGTCGCCGGGTTCTTGTGCGCGTCGACTTCAACGTCCCGCAGGAGGCGAACGGCCGGGTGGCCGACGACCGGCGGATCCAGGAGGCGCTGCCGACGCTCAACCACCTGCGCGCCGCGGGAGCTCGCACGATCCTCATGAGCCACCTCGGCCGCCCCGAGGGCCGGCACGATCCCCGCTTCACGCTCAAGCCCGTGGTCCACCGACTGAGCGCGATCCTGGGACAGCCGGTCCCGCTCGCGTCCGACATCATCGGGATCCAAGCGATCGAGGGGAGCGCCCGGCTCGCGAACGGGGAGTTCCTGATGCTCGAGAACCTCCGGTTCCACCCCGGCGAAGAGGCGAACGACCCGGCCTTCGCAGCGGCCCTGGCCCGACTCGGCGAGCTCTTCGTCGAGGATGCCTTCGGAACGCTCCACCGCGCCCACGCCTCCACGGTCGGAGTTCCAAGCCGCCTCCCGTCGTACGCCGGGTTCCTGGTCGAACGGGAGGTCCGCGAGCTCTCCCGGCTCGTCGAGCGCCCCGAGCGGCCGTACGTGGCGCTCCTCGGTGGAGCGAAGGTGACCGACAAGCTCCCGCTCCTCGCGAGCTTCCTCGGGCGGGCCGACACCATCGCGATCGGCGGAGCCCTCGCGTTCCCGTTTCTCGCGCATCGGGGCCACACGCTCGGAGCTACGGAGGTCGAGGGCGGCCTCGAGGACGTGCTCGTGGAGTTCGACCGCGAGGCGATGGGTGCCAAGACCGAGATCGTCCTCCCCACCGACGCGGTCATCGAACGGCCGGGCACGAACGCGACCGACGTGGTCGAGATCGGGGCGATCCCGCCGGATGCGATGATCCGGGACATCGGTCCGGCCACGGTCGCACGGTTCCGCGGGGCGCTCCAGGACTCCCGAACGGTGTTCTGGAACGGTCCCTTTGGGAAGGCCGAGGATCCTCGCTTCGCGGCCGGGACCCGCGACGTTCTCGCCCATCTCGCGTCGATCCCCGGCTACCACGTGGGCGCGGGGGGAGATTCGGCGAGGATCGCGCAGGATCTGGGGGTTACCTCTTCCTTCCAGTTCCTCTCAACCGGTGGCGGGGCCGCGCTCGAGTTCGTCCAGGGGACCGAGCTTCCCGGGCTTGCGGTCCTCCCCGACGCATAGGTCCGCCCCCGAGAGGCGGCGGCGGAGCGTCCGGGTCGATCTCCTGGGCGAGATACTCGAGGAAGCCGGCGTGGGCGCGGGGGACATCGATCTCCACGATCTCGGGCACCTCGTACGGGTGACCTTCTTTCAGCAGCCGGAACAGGGCGCCGACCCGTTTCGGGACGGTCTTGAACAGGACCATCGTCTCCGCGCTCGTCTCGATCCTGCCCTTCCACCGGAACCGGGAATCGACCGCGAAGATGCTGGCGCATGCGGCGAGGCGACGTTCGAGCGCTTCCTCGATCCGCGCGACCGCGGCGGCTCGATCCGGGTACGTGGTCAGCACGAGGCGCATCGGACCCCGCGCGTCCGGGGGGTCGATCGGGTACGGGCTCATCCTTCGGGTCCTCCCAGGACGCACTCTCGGCCGGCAAAGTTGAGGGTTGTGGTCGAGAGGGTCGCCAGATCGACTATCGCCGCCCGGGCAGGAACCGGGGTGATGTTCCGCATCTTCTGGTACTCCGTCTCCCCTTGCCAGGTCGAGACGTTCAAGAGCAACACCCCCCGGTAGTGGTCGACCCCGTAGGTGTGCGAGTGCCCCGTCACGAACACGTCCGGGAGCGGCTCGATGACCAGGCCATCGCGGGAGAGCGGGGCGAGCGGCGTCCGTCCCCCGTAGATCGGGGCCATGTGCCGCATCTGGAGCATCCGCTTCATCACGTCGGTCGGACGCCCGTAGGAAGCTCCGGGGATCGCTGGGATCAGTTCGTCGAATCCGCGTCCATGGTAGGCGGACAGCACGACGCCGTGGAGCGCGAAGGTCGACGGGTTGCCGAGGGAGCGTACGTTCCTCGGGAGCTGCGCGGCCATCGCCGCCGAGAGCGCGGGTTGCGGTTCGGCCGGTGCGACGGCGTCGTGGTTGCCCGGCACCACGATGATCGAGAGTCGTTCCGGCAGCTCGCGCAGACGACGTCCGAGCTCCGCGTACTGCTCGACCACATCGCTGATGGCGAGGTCCCGCTCTTGGTTCGGGTAGATCCCGATCCCGTCCACGAGGTCTCCGGCGATGACCACGTGCTCGAGCGTCTCCGCGATCTCGGCGTGGGGTCCTCGTCCGTGGAGGAAGTCCACGAGATGGGCCCACGGCTCGGAGAGGAACGAGCGGCTCCCGATGTGAAGGTCCGATAGGAAGAGCGTCCGGGACGGTCGATCCGATCGGTGGGCGGCGCGCCCGGGAGGCACCTCCGGCCGCTCGACCGAGGTGACCCGGTGCATCTTCCCCGCCTCGCGGGCGATCCTCAGGGTGAAGCCCACGACCTCGTCGGGGAGGAACGTTCCTCGGCCGACGAAGGCGTCGTTCGGAACCAACAGGTCGATGGATCCGGACGGATCCTCGACCGTGAGCAGCACGATCCGTTTCGCACTGACCTCGCGAACGTCGCGGATCATCGCGATGATCGACGCATCGGCCTCGGTCGACCGCAGCTCGCGGATCGGGCGGAGGTTCGATAGGCCCGGTCGGCCGCGGAGGAACCGGGAGAGCATCTGGTAGCGCGACGCGAAGAGCGCGCCGTACGCTTCAAGCGGATCGCGATTCGGAACCGGCGGAGAGAATCCCTCCGAGAGCAGGACGAACGGCGGGGCGATCCCGGAGCCCAGGGCGACCTCGGTCGCGACGGAGGGGGGGACGGCGCGAGCGACCATGCGCGAGGCCCGTCGGAGCTCGATCGTCCGCTCGACCATCTCCCGGGTCACTAGCGGCGAGCCCGTCCCGCAGCGGTCGAGGACCTGCTGCGAGAGAACGAGCGGCTGGCGATCGGTCAGGAGCAGCGTCAGTGCGTCGGTCTCCACGAGCTTGTGCTGGCCCTCGAAGTAGGCAACCAAGTGCCCGCGCAGGTCGGTTGTCGCCACGCCACCCTCAGAACGCGCGACGGGGCCGGTGCGCCGACCGGCCGACGCCGAGCGGGCGTGCTAGGCGGGCACGTTATTTCAACCATTCCGCCCGGGGCGGACGCCCCACGCACGCTCTACCGGTAGGATTCCTTCGCGTACGAAGTGCCCTTCGGGTACTTCTGCCGAAGGTGCTGGACGAACCCCTCGGGGGTGCGGTCGAGATGGGCGGCGTACCACTTGACGACGACGTCGCGCAGTACCTTGTGGACGCTCTTCAGATCCACGTCGGACTCGGAAGCGTCGTACAGGATCGCCTGGCTCATCGAGCGCATCCACCCGGAGTATCGGTGGTAGGACTCTCCATCCGTCCACTCGAAGATCCCGCGGAGGCGGCCCTTGCCCTCGGCGTCCCGGTAGTACCAGAAACGGAGCGAGAACCCGACCCAGCCTGCGGCGCGGTCGGCGAGCTCGAGCGTGCTGACCGAGCCGAAGTCGAAATTGTCCTTGAAGGAGAAGTTGGTCGGGTATTCGACGAACGTTGCGAACAGCGTGGCCGAAGGTTCGAGGGTCAGGTGGACGGAGATGTCCTCGAACTGGTTGTGGATCTCCCAGAGGTCCTGGAGCAGGCGTCGGTTCAACTCGGCGCGATGCGAGAGATCCTCCGCCGGCTTGGTGACGGCCGCGGCCTGGGTCCGGGCGAGCTCTTGGCGCAGCGACCCCACGAAGTCATCGTCGGGCAAATGAGACTCCACCGGGACCTCGGGACGAGGATCGCGAACGACCTTTCGGGCTTTTCCACGCGGCATGAATAGGACTCTCCCGATACGTGGTAGAGGAGCCCGTTATAAAAACTCGGGGGCGCTCTCGCAGCCCTCGGCTTCGAGGCGCTCGCTCCCTTCGGGAGGACAAAACGCCCCGCGCGCAAGGGCGCCGCCGGGGAAGGGACCCACGGGCCCCTTCCCGACCCGAATGGATGGATGCGGAGGGGCCGGGCCGGCGGCACCGGCCCTTGGTCCAGGCGCCGGAACGTGGGTCGTCGTCCCCCAGGCCTCCTTTAAATAGGGCCCCCGGCTCCACACGATTGAAAGGCACCCGGAGACGGAAGCCGAGGAAGTATCCTCATGTCGACGCGTCTCACGGAATCACGACTCACGCTCCACCCTGGTTCAGGTCGTAGGCTCCGCGATTGTTTCGGCGACGTGGATATTCCCCTCTGAGCTTCCGTCCGGGCCGATGCTCCCGTATGCGGGAGTTCGCCTTTCGCCAAACGGAGAAATACCAGAAATGACGAACGATCCCAGCGCCGCCAAATACCAGATCCGAGCCCACATCGTCGCCGAGGGTGTCATCGACAAACCCGACGTCGTAGGGGCTGTATTCGGACAGACCGAAGGACTCCTCGGAGAGGAGCTTGATCTCCGCGACCTACAGAAGTCCGGCCGCATCGGCCGGATCGAGGTCGATATCGACAGCCGCAAGGGCAAGAGCGAAGGAGAGATCATCATCGCCTCCTCGCTCGACCAGGTCGAGACCGCGATCCTCGCCTCGGGTCTCGAAACGGTCGACCGCATCGGGCCCTGCCGGGCCAAGATCGAGGTCGTATCCGTCGAGGATATCCGAATCTCCAAGCGCCAGAAGGTCGTGGAGCGGGCCAAGGAGATCCTCTCCCGCCTCCAGGAAGAGTCGAAGGGCGTCGGTCTCGATCTGACCGAGGCCGTCCGCAAAGCCGTCCAGGTCGAAGAGATCACGACGTACGGCCCGGAGCATCTCCCGGCGGGCCCGAACATCGATCAGGCCGACGCGCTGATCGTGGTCGAGGGTCGCTCGGACGTGCTCAACCTACTGCAGTGCGGCATCAAGAACGTCATCGCGGTCGAGGGCACGAGCGTGCCCCAGACGGTGAAGGACCTCTCCCGCGGGAAGACGGTCACGGCGTTCACGGATGGAGACCGCGCGGGCGAACTCATCCTCCGCGAGATGCTGCAGACGATGGATCTCGATTTCGTGGCTCGCGCCCCGCGCGGCAGCGAGGTCGAGGAACTGACGCAGAAACAGCTCGTAAAGTGCCTGCGCAACAAGATCCCGATCAACCAGTACCTGGAGATGACGGGATTCGATTCGACCGGCGCCACGCGCGGTCCGATGGAGGACCGAGCCGAAGGACCCCGGTCGGAAGGCGGGGGCCGCCCGGACCGGCGCGAGGACCGGGGCCCGCGTGACGAGCGCGGCCCGCCCCGCCGCGACGAGCACCGGCCGCCCGTAGCGGTTCCGCGTGCCGTGCCGCCACCTTCGCCCGCCGCACCTCCCGCGACGCTCCCACCGGAGCTCCAGCACTACTTCGAACTCCTCGGAGGCATCGAGAATGCCTCGAAGTTCCTGGTGATCGGCCCGGACGACGCCGTGGTCCACGACGCCCCCGTCAAGGACATGATCGACTTCCTCGTGGCGTACCCCGACCCCGCGAAGGCGCTCATCTTCGACGGCATCGTCAGCCAGCGCCTCCTAGACGTCGCCCAGGAGAAGAACATCGGAACGATCGTGGCCTCCCGTCTCGGGCCTGTGGGAAAGATGCCGGAGAACGTTCGGATCTTCACTCGCCAGGACCTCGGCGGAGCGCGGTAGTTCCTCCTCCGAACTCTTTCCGAGCGGGCCCGTCCTACGGACCCGCCCGGCCCCCTGTTTCGCCGGAGCCCCGGTCGAAGCGGGCGGCGACTGAGCACCCCGAAAGGTAACCTGCCCGGCCAAGCTTTTTACACCCTTCCGGACGTTATAACATTCAGATGGCCGACGCCACCGAAGCCCCGCGCAAGACCCTCGCCTCCATCGACGAGATGGAAACGACGGCCGACATTCCCATCCCGACGGATCCGCTCGATCGCGTGATCGGCCAGGAGAAGGCGGTCGAGATCGCGCGCATCGCGGCCTACCAGCACCGGCATCTCCTCCTCGTCGGCCCCGCCGGCATCGGCAAGTCGATGACGGCGCAGGCGCTCGCCCTCCATCTGGAGCGACCGCGGACCGAGCTGCGCATCGTGCACAACCCGGAGAACCCGGAACGCCCGACCGTCGAGGTCGTGACCCGGGAGGAAGCCTACCGCGAGCGGGAGGCCGAACGCACAACGGAGGGCGAGCTCATCGATCCCCGGGAGGCCCCCGCGTCCGTGGCCGAGCGGCTCGGCTACCGCTGCTCGCGGTGCGGCTTCTACTCGCTGCCGGCGGAGCGGTTCTGCCCGAGCTGCAGCAATCCCAAGGCCAGCACCCCACCCGGCACCGGGACGGGCAACCCCTTCCGCGACATCGTCGGAGGGCTCCTCGAGATCACCGTCAATCCGACCGGGAACCTTCCCGAGCCGGTCCGCACCACCCGAACCCGCAACGGAGTGGAGGAGGTCGTCGCCTACGAGCGCGCCGGCGAAAAGATCAAGGTCCTCGACCAACGCGCGCTGGAGCGTCGACGGGAGCAGCAGCGCGAGAGCCCGCGCAAGGTCCTCGTGAAGCTCGACCGCAACACGTTCGTGATGGCGACCGGCGCGAGCGAGACCGAGCTCCTGGGCGACGTGCGGCACGATCCGTACGGCGGCCACCCCCAGCTCGGCTCCCCGCCGTACGAGCGGGTCATCCCCGGCGCGATCCACGAGGCGCACGAGGGGGTGCTGTTCCTGGACGAGCTCCCGCACCTCGGCTACCTGCAGCGGCACATCCTGACCGCGATGCAGGAGAAGCGCTTCCCCATCACGGGACGCAATCCGCAGTCGGCGGGCGCGTCGGTCCGGGTCGATGCCGTTCCGTGCGACTTCATCCTCGTCGCGGCGGCCAACATCCAGGACATGCACCGCATCCTCTCGCCGCTGCGCTCGCGGATCGCCGGCGGCGGCTACGAGGTCCTCCTCGAGACCGCGATGCCCGACACCCCGGCGAACCGCCTGAAGCTCGCCCAGTTCTGCGCGCAGGAGATCGCGGCCGACGGACGGATCCGCCCGGCCTCCCGCGAAGCCGTCGAACTGCTCGTCCAAGAGGCGCGTCGCCGCGCCGAGACGATCGACGGACGTCGCAACTCCCTGACCCTGCGACTGCGAGAGCTCGGAGGCCTGCTGCGCACGGCCGGCGACTTCGCGGCCATCTCCGGGAGCCCCACGATCGAGGCGAAGCACATCCGCGAGGCCCTCGTCCGCGCCCGCCCGATCGAAGAACAGATCAAGGAGGCCTACGGATCGCTGCAAGGCGGCCTCCAGAAGGAAGCGACCGAGGCTCAGCGCCAATCGATGGGATACTACACCTGGAACGAGCAGTCCGACCCCCGGCAGTTTCCCGGCGGATACGGCTGACGCCCAGCCCGCGATTTCTCCGCGGTTCCGACAGGCATAAGTGCGCCGCCTTAGTGGCTCGCCGAGCGGGCGCGTAGTCTAGCGGTTATGACGTCACCCTGACACGGTGAAGGTCGCCAGTTCAAATCTGGCCGCGCCCACGTTCTTCTACGCGGCGGACGACCCGCGTCCTGCCCGCAGGGTCCCGGGACTCACTTCGGAGGCGCGCGGCGGAGCGCCGGGGCACGGGATCCGCCCCGGTAGGTCGAGAGCGCAGGATAATCGGTGGTCCGGATGACCTTCGCGACGTGCTCGAACGCGAACACGGCGAACGCGACGGCCGCGAGGAGGGCGAGGCCGCCCGCGACATCGCCGATCGAGTTCGAGATGCCGAACGCGACGAGGATGGCTCCGAGAGAGGCGAGGACGTTGAAGCTCGCGTGCATCCCGACCGCGAGGAGGTAGTAGTGGCCCGTGGCGCCGGGTTTGCCCTCGATGCGGGATTTCGCATAGCCGTAGCCGAACATGGCGGTGGAGCTCGCGTGCAAGAGCACGCTCGAGACGCTGCGTACCAGCACGAGAACGATCGCTCCGGGGAGGCCGCCAACAGCGAACCCCACGATGCCGTACAGGAGCGTCTCAAAGAACCCGAAGCCCAGTCCCACCGACGCGCCGAACACCGGGCCGTCGGCCAGGATGGCCATGCGAGCGCGCAGCAGGACGACACCGAGCCCTTTGAGGCCCTCCTCGACGAACGGCGCGATGACCAGGATCAGGAAGAACTGCCCGGCGGTGGAGTTGCCGTTGAGGAACGTGAACTCCGGTGCGGGAAGCGCCTGGCTCGCGCTGGTGCCGACGTTGAGCAGTATCCCTTCGATGGTCGCCGCCACCAGGGTGGCGACGATGGCCCCGTAGACGAAGGCGGTGAGGACGGTCCCCCACGAAGCGGTCCGATACCGTTCGGTGCCTCGTATCCACAGCAGGTAGAGGACGGCCGGGATCAGGGCCACCCAGAAGAGGATGACGATATCCAGGAGGGTGTCGAGATCGCTCATCGCGGGGTTACTCCCGGTATCCCTCACCTCGCAAGACCCTTGCCCATCGGGCGCGCGCCCCCGGCGTTCCCGACGAGAAGCCTCGCCCGAGCGTCCGTATCGAGGGCGCTACGCTCCGTATTTCTTGCACGGAGTGCGTTCGGGAGGCGCGTCGATCACCGACCGCGATGAGGTTCGAACCGTTGTGAACGCGGCCCCATACCCACGGCGAGCGGTCCTCGGCATCCCACGTCCCGTTCGGCGCCGCGCGCTCCGGGAGCGAGCCGAGGGCGTGCGAGCGGAGGGCCTCCGATCCCGTTCCTGTTCGAAATGGAGGGGTGCCTTCAAGGTCCGGTAGGCCGTGGGCTCGCCCGCGTCGATGGGGATGACCTGGGCAAGCGCGTTCCTCCGCGACGCGACCCGCGTCGACCGCAAGGGCCTCAACCTGATCACGGGCCTCGTCGCGGGGATCGTCATCATCGTTCCTCTCCTCGCCGGCGAAGGCGCCGGTTCCATTGCGGGGGGCGTGTTCGCAACGCTCGGCGCCCTCAACCTGTTGATGGCCATCGCAGCCCGACCTCCCGTCGCCCGGTTCCCTCCCCTGGCCGCCGCGGCGCTGTCGAACGCAGGCGCACTCGCGCTCGGTACGATCATCGGGACGACCGGCTGGGTGGAGGTCCCGCTCGTCGCTCTCGGGATCGGGATCATCCTCGTCAGCGCCAGCCGGGCGGGGTTCGATTCGATCGGACTGGTGACCGCGATCATGCTCGCGGTGGGCGTCGGCATCCCGGGCGGCTCCGGGCCGGAGGCCCTGGAGCGGCTCGTGCTCGCGCTCCTCGGTGGGTTCTGGGCGATCCTCGGTCTCGCGATCGCTCGGCCGATCCTCCTTCGACGTGGGTACTTCGGGGCGAACGAGGAAATCCAACGGCCAACGACCCCTCTTCGCCCCTCGGCCCCCGCTCCCGTACCGGTGAGCCGGGTGCACGTGCGGTACGCGATCCTGGTCGCCGGGACGACCGCGGTCGGTCTCGCCATCTCCCTCGCGCTCGGCCTTCCGCGGGACTACTGGGTGATGCTCACGGTCCTGGTCTCGTTACGCGCATCGATCGCGACGACGTTCTCGGCCTCGTTCCTGCGCATCGTGGGGACGATCGGGGGCGCCGGGGTCGCCGTCGGGCTCACCGTGTTCATCGTGAATCCCTGGGTCCTGGGGGCCCTCCTCTTCCTCTTTGCGATGGCCCTGTTCGCGACGCGCTGGGTGAACTACGGGATTTACACGCTGTTCCTGACGCCGTTCGTCATCCTCCTGCTGAGTCTGGCCTACCCGGGAGACTGGCAGTTCGCGTTCGTGCGGGTGTTCGACACGGTGCTCGGAGGAGGCCTCGCGATCACGGTCGCGACGCTGTGGTGGTTGCGCGACCGAGTCGAGCACACGGGCCCGCCGATCGCGGATAGCCCCCGCCGGAGCTCGCCCGAAGGCCCCTTCGCGGGTGGGGGGCGTCTCAGGAGTGCTCGAGCGCCGTGATGAGGCTCCCGACGACGGCGCTCGCGTCCCCGTAGAGCATCCGGCAGTTGTCCTTGTAGAAGAGGTCGTTCTCCACGCCGGCGAAGCCCCGGCCCTGGCCGCGCTTGATGACGAAGACGTTCTTCGCCTTGTCCACGTCCAGGATCGGCATCCCGAACAAAGGCGAGCCTTGCCGTCGTGCGGCGGGGTTCACGACGTCGTTCGCCCCGATCACCAGCACGACGTCGGTCGTAGCGAACTGCCCGTTGACCTCGTCGAGATCGTAGAGCTTGTCGTAGGAGACCCCGGCCTCCGCGAGCAGGACGTTCATGTGACCGGGCATCCGGCCCGCAACGGGGTGGATGGCGAACCGCACGCTCACGCCTTTCGCTTCCAGCGCGTCGGCGAGTTCCTTGACCTTGCGCTGGGCTTGGGCGACGGCCATGCCATATCCGGGGGCGATGATCACCTGGTTCGCGTACGCCATCAACGACGCCGCGTCGTCCGGATCGATCGGCTTGAGCGAGCCCTCGATGGCCCCGCCGACCTCCTCCTTCGCTCCGAACCCACCGAAGAGCACGCTGGCGATCGACCGATTCATCGCGCGCGCCATCTTGATCGTCAGCAGCGAACCGGCCGCTCCCACCAGGATCCCGGCCACGACCATCGCATAGCCCGCATCGCCGAGCTCGCCGTTGACCAGTACGAATCCATCGAGCGCCACCGCGATGCCCGTCAGCGCGTTGAACAGCGAGATGACCACGGGCATGTCGGCCCCACCGATCCTCAACGTCAGGAGGATCCCGTAGAGGAGCGTCAGCACGAAGAACGGGATCAGCCAGACCGTCGTGGCCTGGACGACCGTGAGGACCCCGAAGGCGAGCCCCACGACGAGGACGGCGATGTTGAGGACCTGCTGGGCGGGGAAGACGACCGCCCGCTGGACCATCCAGCCTTGGAGCTTGAGGAACGCCACGACACTACCCGCGATCGAGATCGACCCGATGACGGCGCCCGCGATGCTGAGCGAGGCGTTGGTCGGGTCGGAGACCGCGGTGAGAAGCTCGACCGCCGCGATCGCCGCCGCCGCGCCACCGCCCATCCCGTTGAAGACCGCGACCATCTGCGGCATGGCGGTCATCTTCACGACGCGGGCCCAGTACCAGCCGAGGCCGCCCCCGACGATGATCCCGATGGCAATCAGCTCGAAGTTCGTGAGCCCGCCGACCAGGAACGTAACGAGGACCGCGAGGAGCATCGCGACCCCGGCCGCGAGGATGCCGCGGCGAGCGGTCTCGGGGGACGCCATCGCCCGGAGCCCGAGGATGAAGAAGATCACCGCGAGGACGTAGACGCCGTCGATGAGCGGGGAGTAGTCGGTCACGGGGAACCTCCCTTACGCTTCGAGCGATCGAACATCGCAAGGATCCGCTCGGTGACCACGTAGCCGCCCGTGACGTTCATCGCCCCCATGATCACCGCGATGAGACCGATCGCCTGCTCGATCGGGGAGGTGGCGAAGCCGAGCACGACGATCGCGCCGACGAGCACGATCCCGTGGATGAAGTTCGAGCCGCTCATCAGCGGCGTGTGGAGGAGCACCGGGACCCGGCTGATGACCTCGTAGCCGACGAAGGTCGCGAGGACGGCGATGAGGAGGGCCGTCCAGATGTCCGCGCTCACTTCGTCCCTCCGATCGCGTCGCGGGTCGGGGCATACCGGACCTCCCCCTGGGTGACGAGGACGCTGGCGGCGAGGATCTCGTCGGTGTAATCGGAGACGAGATTGCGGTCCTTCGAGATGAGGAGTCCGAGGAACGACTCCAGGTTCTTCGCGAACATCTCGCTCGCGTGGAACGGCAGCGAGCTCGGGAGGTTGAGGGGCCCCGCGATCGTCACGTCATGGTACTGGATCTGTTCGCCCGGCTTGGTCAGTTCGCAGTTCCCACCGGTCTCCGCGGCGAGGTCGACGATGATCGAGCCCGGGCGCATCCCATCGACCGTCGTGTTGCGGACGAGCAGCGGGGCCTTGCGGCCGGGGATGTTCGCGGTGGTGATCACGACGTCCGCGCCTCCGATCGCCTGCGCTAGCATCGCCTGTTCCTGGCGCTTTTCCTCGTCCGTGAGCTCCCGTGCGTAGCCCCCCTGACCTTCGGCGTTGATCTGGAGTTCGAGGAACTTGGCCCCGAGGCTGCGGACCTGCTCGCCCGCGGCGCGGCGAACATCGTAGGCCTCGACCACCGCTCCGAGCCGTCGGGCGGTGGCGATCGCCACGAGACCGGCGACCCCCGCGCCCAGGATGAGGACCTTCGCCGGGCGGATCGTGCCCGCAGCGGTCATCATCATGGGGAAGAACTTCGGACAGAGCTCGGCTCCGATCAGGGCCGCCCGGTACCCCGCGACGGTCGCTTGCGAGCTGAGAACGTCCATGCTCTGGGCGCGGGTGATCCGCGGCAAGAGGTCGAGCGCGAACACCGTCACCTGACCGTCCCGGAGCGCCCGGATCCGGTCGAGGTTCCGGCTCATGTTCATGAGCGCGACCAGGACCCCGCCCGGTGGGATCTGGGCGATCTCCTCGAGGGTGGGCGCCTGGACCTTGAGAAGGACGTTCGAGCGGAAGATGATCCCCCGCTCCGAGGTGACCTGGGCGCCGGCCTCCGCGTAGCTCGCGTCCGGGTAGCCCGCGGCCGCGCCGGCGCCGTTCTCGATGGCGACCTCGACGCCGGACCTCACGAGACGCTTGACGACCTCCGGAACGAGGGCGACGCGACGCTCCCCCGGGGCTGTTTCCTTTGGAACGCCGATCCGTACCGCCATGAGGTTCGACATCGGTCGAATCGACCGAGATTATACGGTTGGCGTGTCCCGCTCGCTCCCCGTCGCGCCCGTATAAGCGCGGAGCCGCTCCCGACGCTCGCATGGGATCCGATATCGACGTACTGGTCATTGGCGGAGGGATCGTGGGCCTCGCGACGGCTCGGGAGATCCTCGCCCGACGTCCGTCGACCCGGCTCCTGGTGCTGGAGAAGGAGGCCGGGCTCGCTCGTCACCAGAGCGGCCACAACAGCGGGGTGATCCATTCGGGGGTCTACTATCGGCCCGGGAGCCTGAAGGCCCGGCTCTGCGTCCGAGGACGCGAGCAACTCCTACAGTACCTCGGCGACCGAGGCATCCCCCACTCCCTCACCGGGAAGGTCATCGTGGCGACGCGCTCCTCGCAGATCGAGCGGCTGGAGGAACTGCTCCGCCGGGCTCGCATGAACGGCGTCCCGGGTCTCGAGTGGCTCGATGCGCGAGGGATCCGCGCCATCGAGCCGGAGGTGCGAGCGTTGCACGGCATTCATGTTCCGGGAACGGGAGTCGTCGACTACGCCACGGTCTGCCGCTCCTACGCGACCGATATCGAGCTCGCGGGGGGGGCCGTGCGGACCGCAGCTCCCGTGACGGCGGTGAGCGCCACCGGCGAATCGGTCGAGGTCCGTCTAGGGTCCGATGAGTCGATCCGCGCCCGCTACCTCGTAAATTGCGCGGGATTGTATGCCGACCTCATCGCTCGAGAGGCGGGCGCGAACGTGGAAGAGCAGATCGTCCCGTTCCGAGGAGAGTACTACCTCCTGAAACGGGAGCGTCGAGGCCTCGTTCGCGGGTTGGTCTACCCCGTTCCGGACCCGCGGCTTCCGTTCGCGGATGTCCATTTCACGCCGACCGTGAACGGAGAGGTGCTGGTGGGCCCGAACGCGGTCCTCGCATTCGCGCGGGAGGGCTATCGCTGGGGAGCGATCCGACCGGGAGAATTCGCTCCGACCCTCGTCTCCCGCGGGTTCCTGCGCCTGGCACGCCGGTTCTGGCCGATCGGAGTGCGCGAGGCGTACCGCTCGCTCGATCGCAATGCGTTCCTTCGCGATCTCCAGCGCATGCTCCCCGCTCTGGAAAGGGACGATCTCCTCCGAGGGGGCGCCGGAGTCCGTGCGCAGGCCGTCGGCGTCGACGGAAGCCTGTGCGATGACTTCGTCCTTGCCCGATCACATCGGGCGCTCCATGTCGTGAGCGCCCCCTCCCCCGCCGCGACGAGCTCCCTCGCGATCGCCGAGGAGATCGTCTCGCGCATGCCGACCACCTTCTGGGCCCCGAGCCGGAAGATTCAAGGACGCTCGAAGGCGTCGCCCGCGAGATGAGTTCGAAGGTGGCCACCGCTCGGACCTCGAGACGCTCGGTGGCGCCCGCCCTCGATCGGATCATCTGCGGAGACGCGCGGACGGTACTCCGCCAGCTGCCGGCCGAATCCGTGCACCTCGCCATCACATCGCCCCCGTACAACGTCGGCATCGCCTACTCCGACTACTCCGACGACCGGACGTACCTCGAGTACCGCGAGTGGCTGCGAGGCGTCTGGAAGGCGCTCGCACGCGTTCTCCGCCCGGGAGGTCGGTTCGCGTTGAACGTCGCTCCGACCTCGATCAAGAACTTCCGCCCGATCCACCACGACCTCACGCGGGACCTGATCGAGGTCGGCTTCCTCCTGCGGACCGAGATCCTGTGGTACAAGCAAACGATGGGTCGGCGCACCGCCTGGGGTAGCTGGAAGAGCCCGGCCAACCCGCACGTGATCCCGTCCTGGGAGTACGTGCTGGTCTTCTCCAAGGGAAGTTGGCGGCTCGAGGGAGACCGCGCCGAGATCGACATCACCGGCCCGGAGTTCCAGCGCTACTCCGACGGATTCTGGGAGATCGCCCCCGAGCGCAACCGCCGGGGTCACCCCGCGCCGTTCCCGGACGAGCTGATCCGGCGCCTGATCAAGTTCTACTGTTATCGCGGGAACGTCGTCCTCGACATGTTCGGCGGGACGGGCACGGTCGCCGCCGTCGCGCGGGCCACAGGCCGACACTACCTATCGATCGACACGTCGCGCGAGTACTGCGAGCTCGCCCGGGAGCGGGTCGCGGCGGCACGCGCCGAAGGGACCGGCCCGCGCATTCCAGCGCCCGACCGGGTCGAGATCGCGCCCGGGCTAGTGCGCCGGCGCCGCGTTCGAACCGGGCATCGGACCGAGTAGGCGTCGTGAGAGCTCCGAGCTCGCGTAGCGCAGCAGCGGCTCCAAGTTGACCGTGTCGGCCCGGTTGTACCGGACGAGGCGGTCGAGCGCCGTCGAGCTTCCCCGGCGATACTCCTCCCAGAGGCGGACCGCATCCAGACCGCGAATGCCCTCGACGCCCTCGCGCGTGCCGAGACCGAGACGCTCCTCGATCCGCTTGAGCCCGCCCGCATGACCGAGGCGGTAGAAGAGGAAGCGAAGGTCGATGTGGGCCGGCGGGGGCTCGAGCTGCGGGAATCGGACCGAGAGGAACGGCACGTCGAAGATCCGACCGTTGAACGTGACCAGCACGCCGAAGCGGTGCAGGAACGCCGGGAGCTCCTCGAGGTTCTCCTCCGCGACGAACGTCCGGGTCTCCCCGCCTCCGTGAACCGTGACCACGGTCACGATCCCCTCGTACGGGGACAGCGAGGTCGTTTCGATGTCGAGGTAGGCGGTCGTCGACCGGAAGCTGGGGTACATGCGCCAGTGCTCCGCGGCCGGAAGACGACGTGCGAACCAGCCCGCGTCGCCTTCCGCGAGAGCGCGCTCGCTCGCTTGGACATCGCGAACGAACGTCGTTCCCCGCGCGCCACCCATCCCCATCGTGGGAACCGCATCGAGGAACTCCGACCAGTCCCGAACGCCGGCGCGCCAGAGCGCCGCCTCGGTGACGGGGCCGATCCCTTCGAAGTGCAGGAAGGTGGAGCGCAGCACGGGTTCCCCGCTAGCGCCGGCCCCGTTTATGCTTCGCGTCGCGAACGACGCCCTAGGCGTGGATCCGGACGGAGAACCGCCGTTCCTCGACGGCGCGACCCTCCCAGGGCCGGAGGTACTTGCATACGATCGTCGCCTCTCCCACGGCTCGAGCACGGAAGCGGATCATCTCCTGCCCGCCCGCGCCGATCAGGTGCGAGGAGTGCACGTACTCGCGATCGAGCAGTTCGAGGCGCTCGACCGGGACCTCGATCTGCCAGGAGAAGCCCGTCGAAGGGTTCGAGGGCAGGGCGATGGAGAACTCCTCGCCGACCCCGGCCTCGGTGGGAGGTGACCCGACCATGCCGACGGCAAGGACACGTCGGGGTTAGGGATTGCTCCGTCCCTACGGCCGGGGGTCCGCACCCTCGATCGGCAGCGGACCGATCGGGGCGATCTTCTCCTTGACCGCGAGCCAGAACCGTCCGACCTCTTCCGGAGGAAGGCGCTTGCCGTAGATCGGGGCCCGGCACTCCGCTTCGAGCACCGCGGGATCGTCGGCGTCCCACACGAGCCGGAGCACCCATTCTCCACGCTCCTCCTCGTAGGCGTAGACCTGCTTGCGCGGATCGGTGGGGACGGGATTGCGCTCGAGGATGTCGAGCGGAGGATCGGGAGGCGGAGCCGCTCCCATGAGCGCCGGCCGGGCCGGTGGGACGGGGACCGTGAGGCGGATCCACGCCACGACCGGCCAATGGCTCCGAGAGACCCCGAGGGATGGCATCGCGAGTCCCAGGACGGGGAACGACTAAACGGCAATGGTGGCGGAACGGGAGCATCCCCGTCCCGGTTCACCGGGAATTGGTTTCACACGCGTTCTGCTTAACTGTCAAGTGCAGTCAGGTTACGTAGCTGCGGACGTTAGTGGTCGCGGGCTGAGTAGATCGCCCGAGGGCTTTCTATGTACACCCCGACTCTATCGAACTCGTCATCTACGAATGTCCTTAAAGGTCTCTCTTTTTCGAGGGGGTTTCGGGCTTAGATGCTTTCAGCCCTTATCCCGGAGCGCGTGGCTGCTCAGCGATGCCTTGCCAGACAACTGATGGACTAGAGGCGCCGATACCCCGTTCCTCTCGTACTGTGGGTACCTTCTCGTCAGAGACCCTTGCACTTCCGCCAAAAAGCAACACACCTGTCTCGCGACGGTGTAAACCCAGCTCACGATCCCTTTTAATGGGCGAACAACCCCACCCTTGGTAGCTGCTGCACCACCAGGATAGGCAGAACCGACATCGAAGTAGCAAGCCTCCAGGTCGATAGGGACTCTTGCTGGAGACAACTCAGTTATCCCCGGGGTAACTTTTCTCTTATCAATGGCCCCTACAG